>JADZAN010000015.1 GCA_020852815.1 Gemmatimonadaceae bacterium
CACAAGCACGACACGGAGGTCCACGGAGGGATCGCGGAGTAGCACGGAGGAAATGCTCGTCAGCCGACCACCTCCGTGTACCTCCGTGAATCCTCCGTGAACCTCCGTGTCAAGCTTTTGAAGTGGACCTGTATCGACCCTCGAGCCCTCCTGTCCGAATCACGCCATCGCCTGCAGCATGGCTGTTGTCACCTCGATCTCGTTGTCGTTCACGAGGTGCCCCATTCCCTTGTAGATGCGTTCATCGACCACGGCGCCAAGGCGTGTGAGCACTTCCGTGCTCTCGTGCACGCGCGCCAGCGGCACGTGGCTGTCCGCGTCGGAGCACCCGATCAGGACGGGGGTTCCGTCGAGTGAGCCGTCGTAGTCGCGCGGTGTTCCCTCCGGACCAATAAGGCCACCGCTGAAGGCGGCGACGGCGCCGTAGCGCCGCGCGTGGCGCCCCACGAACTCCAGCGTGAGGCAGGCTCCCTGCGAGAAGCCGGCGAGCGCGATGCGTTCGGCGGGAATCCCAGCTTTCTCGATGTAGGCGACGATGTCACGCAGGGCCTGCACCCCGGACGAGATCCCCGGTTCGTTGTCGGCGATCGGCGCGAGGAACGAGTAGGGATACCACGTGTTTCCGCTCGCCTGCGGCGCAAACCAGGCAAGATCGGTGGCGCCGAGTTGCGGCGCCAACGACATGATGCTCTCCGCGGTCGCGCCGCGCCCGTGCGTGAGGATGAGCGCGCCGCGCGCGGTGTCGAGTGGCGCGCCGCCAGTGAGGATGTAGCCGCCCTGATGCGGCCCGGTGGGGCCGCCGTGCGGCGGCCCCGGAATCGATTGCGTCATGCGCATGTGCTCCACCGTCAGGTCGTTGAGGGGGGCGGACTACAGCTGCAAGGGCTGCAGTCCGTTCTCGATCTGTTCGCGCTCTGTCTCCAGCCACGCCGGGAGGCGAAGCTCCGTCCCCAGGGTGGCGATTTCCTCGTCGATCGTGAAGCCCGGGCCATCGGTGGCCACCTCGAGGAGGAGGCCGTCGGGATCGCGGAAGTAGATCGACTGGAAGTACGTGCGGTCCATCACCGGCGAGACCGACACACCTAACGACATCAGGTGATCGCGCCACGCCAGCTGTTCGTCGGCGTTGGCCGCGCGAAAGGCCATGTGGTGCATCTGCCCCACCCCGCCGCGTGCCGGCCGACCGCCCTTGGGCCACCCGAAGTAGGTGAGCGCCGAGTGCGGCTTGACCTCCGTGCCATCGTACGACGCCCAGAACCAGTGCTTCGTGCTCGGGTCGTCCTGGTTGAAGGTCTTCTTCACGAGCTTGAGCCCGAGCGCACTGTCATAGAAGTCGTTGATGCGTTCCAGGTCGCTGGTGATGGCGCTGACGTGATGGATCCCCTCGAGCGCCATGTCCGGGGTGATGACCGCCACCGGCTCCGGCCACGTGCGGGCGGCAATGGACGCCTCGTCGCGCGAACCGCGGATCTCGGCGTTGGACGGCGGCGCCAGTTCCCGCCTGCCTAACGCCTCGATCGGTTCGTCCACGGTGTATCCGGGACCGCGCGTGGCAATCTCCAGCACCTGCCCGTCGGGATCGCTGAAGTAGATGGAACGGAACCAGCCGCGGTCGAAGGGACCGCTCACCGGGACGCCAGCGTCGTTGAGGCGCCGCTTCCACTTGAGCTGCGCCTCGGGCGTGGCAACGCCCAGCGCCAGGTGATGCACGCCACCCACCCCCCAGCGACCGCGGGGAACCCCTACCGACTCGAAGAAGGTGAGGATCGTCCCCGGCGCACCGTTGGCATCGCCAAAGTAGAGGTGATACGACGACGGGTCGTCGAAGTTGACGGTGCGCTTCACCAGCCCCACGCCGAGCAGTTCGCGGTAGAAGGCGATGGTGCGGCGGGCGTCGGACGACACCATGGTGACGTGATGGAAACCGGCGGTGCGACGGGTGGTCATGGTCATGCTCCTGCAGAGGGACAGCGGGTGATGAGGGTGTCCGAGGGGGCCGGCGTCCGGCCAAATGCCTCAGAACTGAGATATCTACGGAATGAACACGGGGCGCGTCGAAAAGGTGCCCGGGTCGCTCGGCGTCAGGGCTCCGGCGTCGCGGCCGTGAGCCCAAGCTGCTTGAGGAGACGCGCGGCCTGGCGTTGCTCCGATTCGTCCAGCCCCGCCATGGCCTGCGCGATCCGCGCGGCGTGCCGCGGAAAGATGCGCTTCATCAAGCGCGTCCCCTCGCGAGTCAGCGCCGCGTAGCGCGCTCGGCGATCGCCCTCGCAGTCGCGCCGCTCCACCAACCCCTTGGCCACCAGCTTGTCGACCAGGAAGGTGATCCCGCCGCTCGACACGAGGACGCGCTTCTGGATCTCGCCAAGGAGCGTTTGCCCGCGATGGTACAGCAGCTCGAGCACGGCGAACTCGCCAATCGACAGTCCGTCGGCGCGCGCGTCGGCGACGGCCTGCTCGTGCACCGCCGCGTGGGCGCGCGCCAGCGTGATCCAGAGCTTGAGCGCCACCTGCTGCTGGGCAGGAAGGTCGGCGGTCGTGGCTGGCGGGGGATCCTTGAGTCGCGGCATATATCTCAGTAATAAGATATTGACGAACCCCCAGACGTCAATGCCACCATTCCCGCGCGGCTGGTAACGGACAGTGGCACGCGCTATTCTCTGCCGCGATTCCCCAACCCGCTACGCCCGACCGGAGACTCGCATGTCGTCGAAGGAATGCACGCATCACCCCTGGAGCGAGGTCCCGCTCGAGGACGTCACCTCCCACATCGCCCGCAAGCTCATCACCGGCAACGGGATGATGATCGCGCAGGTCTTTCTCAAGAAGGGCGCGATCGTGCCGCGGCACCAGCACCACAACGAGCAGCTCACCTACATCCTCGAAGGGGCGCTGCGCTTCTACCTGGACGAGGACGAGTCGCGCGTGCAGGACGTGCGCGCCGGCGAGGTGCTGCACATCCCGGCGTGGGCCTGGCACAAGGCCGAGGCGCTCGAGGACACGCTCGACGTCGACATCTTCAATCCGCCGCGTGAAGACTGGCTGAACAAGACCGACGACTACCTGCGATCCGGAAACAAGTAGCGCCCCCCAAGTGGAGGGCGCAGTGGAACCAGGGGCGCGCATCGCACGTCGCGGGGCGCGCTTTCGCGTTGCCTAACGGGCGCGGCGGCTATGCAGGAAGTGGCGCACCGCGCCGACCAGCGCAATGGCAGCTCCCGCCGCGATGAGCCAGATCCCCAGCCTGGTCTGGCTGTCGTGGAATTCGGTGCGGGCCACCCAAGTCTCGCCGAGTGGTGCCGGGTACGTCCCAGCCGCCAGCGATTGAAGCGCGCTTCGGCCGAGGAAGAAGAGCGAGACGCCTCCCACCAGAAGGAGCGCCGCCACGCCGTCTACCACGCGATCCGTGAAACGCACCGAGGCCGGCGGCGCACTGGCGATCAGGTCGGCTGAATCGGTCGGGGCGGTCGGGGCAGTCACAGGGGGCGAGGACGGGTGTTTGGAGTCGGATCGGAGGAACCCGGGCAGAAGCGATTCAGGAGTCGCCTCCCTCAGGACGATACTCGCGCCCAGAGGGCACGCGTGACGTCGAGGTGACAGCGCTCGCTATCGTGACGGTTCGTGCGTCACGTCGCGAACACGTTGTGGCGTAACGCGTTGCCCTCGCCACGCTTCGGTCGTCCTCGATGGTGATGCCTCCCCCTCCCTCGCGTTCCTCACACCGCGCCGCGAAGCTCCGAGTGATATCGGCCGTTGCGGCGGCGGTGCTCATTGTTGCCGCGGCCAGCCGCGGCGTGACCGCCGGTGAAACGGCTCAGCGCGGCGAGTCGACGCCCCCCGCGCCTCTCGCGGAGCTGGTCAACGTCCCCGTCGTCAGCAACGGGTCGGTTCCGGTCGACGCCATCGACTTCGATTCGCTCAGCGGACGCTCGGGCGACCTTCGGCTCCGCATCATTTCTCCCGCGGAGCTCGACGCCTACCCCACCCTGGTCGAGCGGCTGGGCGAGGGGATCCGCACCCCAGGGGTCCACGACGTGCGCGCCAGCGATGGGGCGGCGCGTTTCGCCTTTGCGACGCTCACCCCGTGGCAGCGGAAGCTCGGCAGCTATGTCAACGGCTACCACCTGGGGGTCTGGCCGGGGGAGCAGCGCGCCGTCAGCGAGCAGTACGAGAACCCTGAGGGATTCATCGAGGTCACGCGCGAGAGCGCGGACACGCCGCTCTCGACGCATTTCGCGCTGCGCGACTTCATCACCCACGATCAGCAGTCGGTCTGGCCCAAGTACATCGTCCTGCGTGAGGACCTGATCGACAAGCTCGAGCTGGTGCTCAACGCCCTGCAGTCGTTCGGGGTGGCAACGCAGCACATCGTCGTCCTGTCGGGCTTTCGCTCGCCACAGTACAACGCGCGCGGCGTGGGGGAGGGGATGGCGCGCTCCAGCCGCCACCAGTTTGGCGACGCTGCCGACATCATCATCGACGCCAACCGCGACGGGAGGATGGACGACCTGAACTTCGACGGGCGCGTCGACTTCTCCGACGTCCAGGTGATTGACCGCGCGGTGGCGCTGGTGGAGCACAAGTGGCCCGACCTGGTCGGCGGGCTCGGTCTTTACCACGAGACGGGGCCGAGTGGGCCGTTCACGCACATCGACGTTCGCGGGACGCGGGCGCGGTGGACCAACGTCGGCCGGCGTCGTCGCCCCGCGAGTGGCGCCTGGTCGGGTGTGACCGCAGGCGTGGCTCGTCCGTCTGGATCGTGTCAGGCCGATGGCGCGATGGCCGTCCTCTGCCAGGGGCGCCGGTAGGCGGCAAACCTGCAGGGGACGGGCCTAGCAAACGACAAGGGTGGTGCGAGAGCACCACCCTTGTCGTTAGAAGACGAGAAGACGAGAGGACGAGAAGCCTGCCCCAGCGAAGGCTGGGGACGAGAAGCCTGCCCCAGCGAAGGCTGGGGACGAGAGGAGTCAGGGCTCGGCTTCTCGCACCAGCGAGTAGTTCCACTCGTCGCGCAGCTCGCCGTCCTTGATCGCGCACTTTCGCGCCAGGTATGTGCGCTCGAAGCCGGCCTTCTCCAGGACGCGGGCCGACGCGGGGTTGTGCGTGAAGACGGCGGCGGTGAGGTGATGCAGCGCGGTGCTGCGCCACAACCACTGCACGAAGCCGCGCAGCGCCTCGGTGGCGTAGCCCTTCCCCCGAGACTCGGCGCACAGCCAATACCCTACCTCGCTGCGCACCCGGTTGATGTCCTCGCCGGGAATGTGGCCTATGGCGCCAATCACGACGTCGCCGACCGTGATGGCGAAGTTGGTCTGCGGCTCCTGCGACAGGCAGGTGGCGATGTGGGCGGCCGCATCTGCCTCCGTGTAGGGAAACGGAAAGCGGTCGCGCACCATCAACCAGACCGACCGGTCGTTGGCGATGGCGGCCAGGCGCGGCACATCGTCCGGGCGCCACGAGCGGATGGCGCAGCGTTCGAGGGAGAGGAGCATGCGCGGGAAAGCCTAACGCATCACGGACGCTTCACCACCGCGCCCCCCTTCATCACGAAGGTCACGCGCTCCAGCTCGGACACGTCGGTCAGCGGGTCTCCGGCGACCGCTATGAGGTCCGCATGACTCCCGGGTGCAACCACGCCGACCTTTCCTTTCCATCCGATCAACTCGGCAGCGTTCACCGTTGCCATCTGGATGGCCTGCATCGGCGTGAGCCCGAGGTACTTCACGAGGAGGGCGAACTGCCGCGCGTTGAGTCCGTGCGGGTAGACGCCGGCATCGGTCCCGAAGGCGAACTTCACTCCGGCCTTGTAGGCGCGGCTCCAGTTCACGTCCTGTGACCCGCGCAGCTGTCGTTCCTTCTCGATGATCTTCTCGGGCCATGCATTCTCGTGCGCGTGCTCGAGGAGATAGACATCGGTGAGGATGTCAGGGACGATGAAGGTCCCCTTCTCCAGCATGATGCGGATCCCCGCGCTGTCGACGAGCCCGCCGTGCTCCACCGACGCCACGCCGGCGAGTGCAGCGCGGCGAATAGCCTCGGCGCCGTGGGCGTGCGCCGCGACCTTTCGCCCCCACATGGCCGCCTCCTCGACGACGGCGTTCATCTCGTCCTGCGTGTATTGCGGCGCGCCAACCGACTCCTCTTCGCTCAGCACGCCGGCACCGGCGAGGATCTTGATCTGGTCGGCACCGCGCTTGACGTTCTCGCGCACGCGCTTGCGCAGGGCATCGATGCCGTCGGCGACGCCGCTCTCTCCCTCGAAGCGCACGTTGGGGGCGAAGCCGTTCAGGTCACCGTGCCCGCCGGTTGCGCTGAGGGAGTACGTGGCAACCAGCATCCGCGGCCCCGGAATGTCGCCGCGGTCGATCGCGTTGCGCAGCGCAACGTCGACGTAGGAGCCGCCGCCCACGTCGCGCACCGTGGTGAACCCCGCCTCGAGCGTGCGACGCGCATGGAGATGGGCGCGCACCGCGTCGTCGATGGGCGACCGCCGAAAGAGGTCGTCGTAGTAGCTCCCGCTTTCCGACGTGAGGTGTGTGTGGACGTCGAGCAGCCCGGGGAGGAGCGTGGCCGCGCCGAGGTCGATCACGTCGGCGCCGTTAGGCACCTTTCCCCGTTCCTCGACGCGGAGCACCGAGTCTCCTCGTACCACGACGACAACCTGGTCGAGCCTGCGCGCGCTGGCCGGATCGACGAAGTGGGCCGCCTTCACGGCGGTGAGGCGGCGTGGGGTGCTGCTGGCGCCGCTCCCCTGCGCGCTGGCCGGCGAGGCGACCGCGAGGCACGCTCCCGCGACTCCGAGGGTTAGGAGCGTAGCCGGGATGTCGGTGACAGCTCGGCGCGCGGTGCGCGCGATGCGCGCGGTGCACTTGATGAGACGAGGATGCATGCGGGCGTGCGAGTGAAGCCCCAACCTCTCAAGATCGGGCGTCGCTGTCCAGCGCCCGCGGCAAGCCCGCGGGTGAGGCAAGCCGGCGGGCGCGGTTGCTTGTGCCGAGCGGAGGCAGCGATACATTCGCGCCCGATTGGGGGTGCCGCGGGTGCGGGTGCGGGTGCGAGCGCGCGCTGCACGCGCTGCCGGCGGCGCGTCCCCAGTCTCGCCTGCTGTTTCGCTACCCCAGGACACACCTCATCCCCGCCAGGGAGAAGACGATGTCGCCAGTGTTCATCACGGCTTTGTCCGCGCCGCGCCGCACGAGCGTGTCACGCATCTGTCGCGTGCGCCGCGCGCTGCAGCTGACGGTACTCGTCGCGGCGAGCGCGACGGCGCTCGAGGCGCAGTCGGCGGCCATCACGGCGCGCCGAGTGTTCGACGGGACGCGGCTCCTGACCAACGCGACGGTGGTCGTGGAGGGGGGACGTATCGTGAGCGTGGGGGCACTTCCCGCCACGTTCCGCGGCGCCCGCTACGACCTCGGCGACGCCACGCTCATGCCGGGGCTGATGGACGTGCATGCGCACGTGGTCTGGCACTTCAACGCGCAGGGGCGCTTCCATACCAACGACGACGGCGAGACGGATGCGCAGGGGGCGATCGCCTCGGCGGCCAACGCGTACGCGACCCTCATGTCCGGCGTGACGACCATCCAGTCGCCGGGGTCGCCCGAAGACAAGGACCTGCGCGTGGCGATCGACCGTGGCGCGCTCCCCGGGCCGCGGCTCCTCACGTCGCTTGGCTCGCTGAGCGAGAGCAGCGGCACGCCCGACGAACTGCGCGTTAAGGTGCGCGCCTTCAAGGCGCGCGGCGCCGACTTCATCAAGCTGTTCGCGTCGAAGTCGATTCGAGAAGGCGGGGGGCAGACGATGACCGACGCGCAGCTGCAAGCGGCGTGCGGTGAGGCGCACGCGCAGGGACTGCGCGTCCTGGTCCATGCGCACGCCGCCGAGGCGATGAAGGCGGCGGTCAATGCCGGCTGCGACCAGGTGGAGCACGGCGTGTTTGCGACCGACGAGGTGTTGCAGCTGATGATCCGCAAGGGGACGTACCTCTCGCCGCAGTGCGGGCTCGTGTTCCGCAACTACCTGGACAACCGGGCCCGCTACCAGGGGATCGGCAACTACAACGACGCCGGTTTCAAGTCGATGGAGGAGTCGTTGCCGCTGGGGATTGCCGCGGTGCGAAAGGCGACGCACACGCCGGGGCTCAAGGTCGTCTTCGGGACCGACGCGGTTGCCGGGGCGCACGGGCGCAACGTGGAGGACCTGATCTGCCGGGTGAACGAGGCGGGACAACCGCCGCTGGAGGCGCTGGCGAGCGCGACGTCGGTGGCGGCGCAGTCGATGAAGATGGCCGACTCGTTAGGGACGATTGCCCCGAGGATGGTGGCCGACCTCATCGCCGTGCGCGGCGACGTGATGAAGGATGCAACGGCGCTGCGCCGGGTGAAGTTCGTGATGAAGGGCGGGCGCGTGTACCGCAACGACCAGTGACGATCATGACGCGCTCGCGGCGCGCGGCCGTCATCGCATTGGCGGCGGCCGCTGTCCTCGCCCCTTCGCTCGTGCTGTCGCAGGGAAACGGGAGGGAGAGGGGAACGTTGGTCGAGTGGCCCACCTACGGCGGCGATGCCGGTGGGATGAAGTACTCGCCGCTCGCCGACATCAACCGCGGTAATGTGGCGCGGCTCGAGCGGGCGTGGCAGTGGAAGACCGGCGACCCGGCCAATCCCCCGGCAGACTCGGGGCGGCCGGCGCGCCCGGGGAACTTCCAGGCCACGCCGCTGATGATCAACGACACGTTGTACCTGCCGACACCGCTCAACCAGGTGGTGGCGCTCGACGCGGGCACCGGGCGCGAGCTGTGGCGCTTCGATCCAGGCGCCTATCGCGCGGGACAGCCGTCCAACGGGACGGGGCTCGTGCACCGCGGCGTCGCGCAATGGAGCGACGGCAGTGCGCGCCGGATCTTCATCAACTCGCGCTGGCGCCTCATCGCCATCGACGCGGCCACCGGGCGCCCCATTCCATCGTTTGGCAGCAACGGGGAGATCGACCTCACGGCGCAGCTCGATCGCCCGGTGAACCGCCGGCACTACACCAACACGTCGCCACCGGTGGTGTGGGGCGATCTCGTCATCCTCGGCAATGGCGTTGGCGATCGTTTGGCCTACAAGGGCGACCCACCGGGTGACGTGCAGGCGTTCGACGTGCGCACGGGACGGCGCGTGTGGGCCTTCCGCACCGTCCCCGTATCGGGCGAGTTCGGCAACGACACGTGGCGTGACGAGTCATGGAAGTTCACCGGGCACACCAATGTCTGGGCGCCGTTCACCGTCGACTCGGCACGCGGGATCGTCTTCCTCCCGGTGGGGACGCCGAGCAACGACTGGTACGGCGGGCGCCGCAAGGGGGCGAACCTGTTCGGGGAGGCGCTGGTGGCGCTCGACGCGCGGACCGGGAAGCGCCTCTGGCACTATCAACTGGTGCATCATGGGCTTTGGGACTACGACCTCCCGGCGCCGCCTAACGTGGTGACGATCCGCCGGGGGGCGCAACGCATCGAGGCCGTGGTGGCGCCCACCAAGCAGGGGTGGGTCTTCGCCTTCGACCGTGTGACGGGGAAGCCGCTGTGGCCCATCGACGAGCGCCCGGTGGCGGCGAGCGACGTGGCGGGTGAGGAGGCGTGGCCCACGCAGCCGGCGCCGCGACGGCCGGCGGCGTTCGCGGCGCAGGGGTTCGAGGCATCGGACGTCATCGCCTTCACGCCGGCCGTGAAGGCCGCGGCGCTGGCCCAGCTGCAACAGTTCAGGACGGGCCCGCTGTACACGCCACCGTCGACCCGGGGGACGGTGACGATGCCGGGGGCGATCGGCGGTGCGGGGTGGGGCGGCGCCGCCTTCGACCCGGAGACGAACCTGCTCTACGTGAAGGCGACCAACGCGCCGGCGCTATGGAAGCTGGCCGAGCGTGCGGCGGCCTCGGACACCAACGACAACCGCTTCTTCACCGACCCGGCGGCGCCGTCGTTAGGCGTGACGGTGCCGGGCTTCGAGCGCGACGCGCAGGGGAACGCCGTGCCGCCGCTCCCCATCAGCAAGCCGCCGTACGGGACCATGACGGCGATCGACCTGGCGACGGGGGCGATTCGCTGGCAGGTCCCGCTGGGCGACACGCCGGCGGTGCGCAAGCACCCGGCGCTGGCCGGCGCGACGCTGCCGGCCGCGTTAGGCGTGGCCGGCTCGCCGGGACCGCTGGTGACGCGTGGCGGCCTGGTCTTCGCCTCCGGCGGCGGCAACGTGCTCTACGCCCTCGACGCCGCCACGGGGGGCGTGCGCTGGTCGCACGACCTGGGGACGATGGGATACGCCAACCCGATGACCTACCGCACGCGCGCCGGGACGCAGTTCGTGGTGATCGCGACCGGCATGGGCGGGAACACCGCGCTGCAGGCGTTCGCGCTTCGGTAGCCCTGGCACCGGCGGGAGGTGTGACACGTAGTGCATCACGCCGCCGGATGCGCGGCGCTTCCTTCATTCGGGATGACCGTGATGACCATGGAGACTCTGCTCGGCGTTGCGTTAGGGCTCGGACTCGCGGCCGCGGCTGGGCTGCGCGTCTTTGTCCCCGTCTTCGGGGCGGGGCTAGCGGCGCACTTCGGCGCGCTCCCGTTGTCGCACAGCTTTGCGTGGGTAGGGTCGACGCCGGCGCTCATTGCGTTCGGCACGGCGACGGTGCTCGAGATCGGCGCGTACTACATCCCGTGGCTCGATCACGCGCTCGACGTGGTGGCGTCGCCAGCGGCAGTGGTGGCTGGCATCGTCGCCAGCGCCGCGGTGATGACCGACCTTCCGCCGTTTGTCACGTGGACCGTGGCGATCATCGGTGGTGGCGGCGCGGCCGGCCTCGTGCAGATGCTCTCCGTGGGGGCGCGCGTCAAGTCGACCGTGACGACCGGCGGGCTCGCCAATCCGATCGTCGCCACGGGTGAGACCGTGGGGGCGATCGGGATCACCGTCATCGCGATTCTCGTTCCGCTGCTGGCCCTCGCCGCTTGCGTCGTGTTCACCTACGTTCTGGCGCGCATCCTCCGGCGGCGACGCGCGGCGCGTGCGCGCACCGTCGCCTAGCGTTCACTCTCGAAACAGACTGGCCATGCGCAACCTGCTTCCACTCCTGGTGCCCGCGATGTCGGCGCTGACGTTCGCGCCTGGACCAGCGCGCCTGGCCGCTCAGGCGCCGCGGCAGACCGACGCCGATCACTACACGCGCTACGAACTCCTGGCGCCCGGGACGGGGAAGTTCAGGATCATCTATGAGGTGACCGCCACCACCGCCGGCGCAACCGCGTACTACAATCCCATCCGCAAGGGGAGCGTTGCGACTGACGAGGCGGTGTTCGACCGCATGACCGGCAAGCCGCTCCCCTTCGAGGTCGTGGGCGGCGTGGCGGCGCGCGCCGGCGGCGTGCGCGGCGCCGATTCGACGCAGGAATACATCAAGGTCTCGCTGGCGCGTCCCGTCCCGACCGACGGCGAGGGGCGCATCCGCATCGACAAGACCTATGAAGACGCGCGCAGCTACCTGGCCGGCGGCGACTCGGTGGTCTTCACCCGCCCGTTAGGCATCCGGAAGAACGCGGTCGTCCTCCCGGTCGGTTACGAGCTGGAGTCGGTGAACTACCCGTCGCAGGTGCTGCGCGAGGGTGACGGGCGCATTGCCGTCTCGTTCATCAACACCGGCGTGGGCGACGTGCCGTACATCGTGAAGGGGCGTCGCATCGCGCACGCCGGCGCCGGGCGCGCCGCGGCCGGCGAGACGGCGCGCCTGTCCGAGCGCGCCTACCAGGATCGCGAGATCGTCTACTTCCTCCAAGCGCCGGAAACGCACGCCTTCGATCTCTACCACGACTACACCGAATCGCGTCCTGGCGTGAACAAGTACCTCAACGTCGTGCGCGCCGGCAGCAAGGCGTCGCGTCCCTCGGCGCGCGTCCTCGACACCGGCGAGGAGCTCGTGGTGCGCACGCTACGCGGCGAGGCGATCACGAGGGCGAAGCTCGACATCGGCGAGACGGTGAAGCCCGAGACCGAGGTCGTGGTCATCGACTTCGCGGCGCCCGGGGCCGGCGAGTCGAAGCGCTTGCGCATCAGCGAGACCTACACCGACCCGGCGCGTTACACGCTCAAGGGAGACACGCTGGTTTGGGACCGCGCCTTCGGGTGCCCGGCGAACGCCATGGTCCTGCCCAGTGGATGGGTATTGGCAAACTGCTCCGTGCCGGCCACCGTGAGCCGCACCGACGACGGTCGCGTGCGGCTGGACTTCGTGAACCAGCGCAACGACGAGATCGCGGTGTATCTCACGGCGGTGCGGCGTTAGGGGCGGTGGTTGGGCGGTGTCGCGACTCCGAATGCGATAGACGCAACGGCAAGGTCTTTCAGCGCGGCACTCGCGGTAGGGCGAGATCGAGATCTTTCACCACAGAGACGACGGAGTAGCTGTGTTGAAAGCCTAGCGGTGGTGGCCACGCCGGGTTGCCACCGCTGCTGGGATATGCGCGTCGCGTTGAGGATCAGGGCACGCTGCGGCACTCCTTCGTTTGCCTCCGTGTCTCCTCCGTGCGCCTCCGTGTCGAGCTTGTGACGTTGCGGTCGCGGATGCCCGAGGCAGGGATCGAGAGCGTGCCGAGAACAAATGGATCCCAGCTTTCGCTGGGAAGGTGGGCGCGGGGGCTGGGTTCGGCGCGCTGCGGGGCTGGGTTCGGCGCGCTGCGGGGCGCTTGAGGCGGCCGATCGCGAGTGTGTCGAGGACAAATGGATCCCAGCTTTCGCTGGGAAGGTGGGCGTGGGGGCTGGGTTCGGCGCGCTGTGGGGGCTGGATTCGGCGCGCTGTGGGGGCTGGGTTCGGCGCGCTGTGGGGGATGGGTTCGGCGCGCTGCGCGGCGCTCCTTCGTTTGCCTCCGTCTCTCCTCCGAGCGCCTCCGTGTCTCCTCCGTGCTACTCCGTGTCGAGGTTGTGACGTTGCGGTCACGGATGCCCGAGGCAGGGTTCGAGAGCATGCCGAGGACAAATGGATCCCAGCTTTCGCTGGGAAGGTGGGCGTGGGGGCTGGGTTCGGCGCGCTGTGGGGCGCTTGAGGCGGCCGATCGCGAGTGTGCCGAGGACAAATGGATCCCAGCTTTCGCTGGGAAGGTGGGCGTGGGGGCTGGGTTCGGCGCGCCGCGGGGGCTGGGTTCGGCGCGCTGCGGGGTTGGGTTCGGCGCGCTGCGGGGGCTGGGTTCGGCACGCCGCGGGGCTGGGTGCGGCGCGCCGCGATGCCAGCCCGAGACGGCCGCGACTCTCCCTTACGGCACGACCTTCGTCACCCTGAACGGATCCCGCACCGGATCGTTGGCCGGCGCCAGCTTCCGCGAGTTCTGCACCATCCGCTCCACCTCGGCCATCAGCTTGTCATTGTTCACCACCACGCCGTCCTTGATAGTGTGCACGATCCCCTTCGTGCGGTACATCTTGCCGTCCTTGTCGAGCGTGAGGTCGCCGAAGGAGTACATGAACTTGAGGTTCGCCGCGGGGTTGCCGTCGACCAGGAGGAGGTCGGCCTTGTAGCCGGGGCGCACGAGGCCGAGCGAGGGTTCGAGCAGCGTCTGCGCCGAGTTCCAGGTTGCGGTCTTGAGCACCTCGAGGTTGTGCATGCCGGTCTCGCGCTGCAGTTGCAGCTCACGGATCGACGAGAAGCCCGGCGTCGCCCAGATGTAGTTGTCGTCGGTGCCGAACGCCACGCGCCCGCCACGCTTGTTGAACTCGTAGATCAGGTCCCCCCACAGCCGGAACGCCGTCGTCCAGTAGTACTCGTCGTCGCTCGTCCAGTCGTAGTGGAAGGCGCCGTGGAACGCCGGGTTCGGCATGTTCCAGTTCCACAGCGCCTGATGCGTGTACTTGTCCGTCCACGGAAGCGACGTCGCCCGCACCATGTCGCGGTTGGCCTCGTACACCACGCGCGTGGGAAGCATCGTCACGCCGCACTTCACGAGCGAGTCGGCCACCTCGTTCAGCAGGCGCTCCCGGTTCGTGTAGGTCCACACCTTCCCCGCTTCGCGGAAACGATCGTTCTCATTCCCGTAGTTGTAGTTGCGCGGGAAGTCCTGCGTCTTGTTGTCCAGCGCCGACTCGGCGTAGCCGTAGTGGTGCTCGATCATCGTGATCCCCGCGCACGCCGCCTTCACCGCCTGCGTCACCGCCGTGTTGGACGGCTGCAGGTGGAACGAGGTGATCATCCCGTTCTCCTTCGCTGCCTTGGCGATCGCCGTGACCAGCTCCAGCGACCACCCTAACGGGTCCATCGAGATCACGCGGTTCCCGTTCGCCGCCATCGCCTTCACCACCTGCGGCGCCATGGCCGGGTCGTCCAGCTCGCGGCGCGAGAATCTCGTCCCGGCGCCGTAGCTCACCAGCGGGAACATCCGCGGCGCCACGATCTCATTGTTCGCGCTCTTCTTCGCCTCCGCCATGCCGTCGGCAAAGCCGCGATCGGCGGCGTTCACCATCGTTGTGACGCCCATCGCCAGCTTGAGGTAGTAGACGTACTCGATCTCCTCGGGCAGCGTACGGATGTGCGTGTGCAGGTCGATCATCCCGGGCATCACGTACTTCCCACCGGCCTCGATGATCCGGTCGCCCGTCATCCGCTCGCCCGCACCGCGCCGCTCAGCTGCAACCGGGTCGAAGGGGACCATCTGCGTGATCATGTTCCCCTCGATCTTGATGTCGTACGGCCCGGTCGGCGGTCCACCGTGTCCGGGAATCACCATCGCGTTGCGGATCACGAGCGACTTGTACGGCCCCTCGGCCAAGTCGCCGAATTTCTTCGTGACGATCGCCGGCGCCGGCGCGGCCGCGGCCGTCGTCGTGGGGCGCTGTTGCGCCCCCGCGAGCGAGGCGAGGGATGGCGTCAGCAGCGCGGCAAGCGCCAGCGGCTGCGTGATGCGGGCTACGCGTGCAACGCGGGCATCGAGTGCAATGCGTGGAGTACGGAACGACATGGCGGTGTCAGATCGGGACGAATCGCGAAGGTGGCGTCCGCGAGGGACGACGACGGAAGTGGCTACGGTTCCAACGCGGGCGAGGAAGGGAGTGTTGGGGCCAACGGAATCAACGTCACTGAACGCTCTCCCATCCCGAGCCGTGGCGCGGGAAGAGAAGTGACGGAGCACCGGCGTTGGACGCAAGGACGTTCGACGTTAACGTTGCGCCCCAGAATCGCCGCGCTCCAGCGGCATCGCCGCGCTCCAGCGGTATCGCCGCGCTCCGGCGGCATCGCCGCGCCTCGACGCCTCGCACTGTCGCCATGCACACGCACTCATTCGTTCGCAATGCGCTGACTTCGGTCGCCCTCGTCGCCACGGCGTCGGTGCTGCCGGCGCGACACGCCGAGGCACAGGTCGCACCTGTCCCGCCCCCTGCACCGCCGGCGCGACCGATGCGACTCCTGACCGATCTCGCCTTCGACGGCCGCGGCGGGGTGATCACACGGCGCACGGTGACGATCGCGAACGGCCGCATCGCTGCAATCGATAGCGCATCGCCGGACGCGGGTGCGGCGGTTACGCAGGAAGCATCGGACACGGCGACGACGATCGACCTGCGCGGGTACACGGTCATGCCCGGGTGGATCGACACGCATGTCCACCTCGATTCGCACTTCGATCGCAGCGGTCGCATCGCAACCGAGACCGAGCCCGCAGCCGAGTGGGCGTTGGGGATCGCGCTCGCCGGGTGGGAGACGTTGCTCGGCGGCTTCACGACCGTGCAGACGGTCGGCGACCCGAGCGAGGGCGCGGTGCGGGACATCGTGCGCGACCACGGCTTCCGGGTCCGCGCATCCTCAGCTCGTTCGCCCCCATCGTCGGGAAGGGTGACAGCACGGGGAGCGACGAGCGGTTGCGCGCGATGGTGCGCGAGCGCAAGGAGCAGGGGGCCGACCTGGTGAAGATCTTCGCCTCCACGTCGCAGCGCGTGGGGGCGCGCCCCACGCTCACGCAGGCGCAGCTGGCGGTGCTGTGCGGGGAGGCCAGGTCGTTAGGCATGCGCACCATGGTGCACGCCTACCGATCGCAGGTGGCGGCGGCCGCACTCGCCGGCTGCACGCAGGTGGAGCACATGACCTACGCCACGCGGGAGGAGATCGCGACGGCGGCCAAGGCGGGCGCCTATCTCAGTCCGCAGGTGGGGCTGGTCGTGCAGAACTACCTGGCCAACAAGGCG
This sequence comes from Gemmatimonadaceae bacterium, assembly GCA_020852815.1. Classification (NCBI taxonomy): domain Bacteria; kingdom Pseudomonadati; phylum Gemmatimonadota; class Gemmatimonadia; order Gemmatimonadales; family Gemmatimonadaceae; species Gemmatimonadaceae bacterium. Next base: position 16,197 of record JADZAN010000015.1, read on the forward strand.
CGCTACCTGGGCGTGGGGAACTACACGGAGGAAGGGATGGCGACGATGGGGCGCGACCAGCCACTCGACTTCGAGGTCTGCCGGTACGCAATGGCGGCACCGGGTGCACAGGTCGTCTTCTCGACCGACGCCACGGCGGGGGCCCACGGGCGCAACGCGGACGAATTCATTGGCCGCATCGAGCACTGCGCGCAGGCGCCGATGGCGGCGCTCGTGTCGGCGCAGTCGCTGGCTGCGAGGGCCATCGGCATGGGCGACCGGATCGGGACGCTCGCCGCAGGATACGACGCCGACGTCATCGCGCTGGACGGCGATCCGCGAAGCGATCCCACCGCGGTGCGGCGCGTGGTCTTCGTGATGCGGGGCGGGGTGATATACAAGTGGTCCGGGCTAGCGGCGGGGCGGCGCCGGTAGCGGCGTCCCCTGTGGCGCGGCCTGCCCGTCATGACGGGGCTCGCTGGCGCCGAAGTTCACGCCGCCGGGAGTTCGGAGCACCGCCTGCCCCCAGCCAAAGACGCTCGACCGCGGCCCCACATCGCGCACATCGTGCCCCATGGCCTTGAGCTCGGCGCGCACGCTGGCGGGAACGAGCGTCTCCACGTTCACGTCGCACCCCTCGAACGAGGACTTGGAGAATCGCCCAGCCTCCAGCGCCTGCTGTATGGTCATCCCGTGGTCGGCGATGTTGGAGACGAACTGCGCGTGCGCCTGCGACTGGTTCCACCCGCCCATGATGCCGAAGCCGATGCGCACGCCATCCTTCTCCATGAAGCCGGGGATGATCGTGTGCAACGGGCGCTTGCGCGGCGCGAGGACGTTCACCGCATTCGCGTCGAGGGAGAAGAGCGAACCACGGTTGTGCAGCAGGACGCCGGTGCCCGGCGCGGTGAGGCCCGAGCCAAACTCGGAATAGATGGACTGGATGAGCGAGACGATGTTCCCGTCCTTGTCCACGACCGTCAGGTAGATCGTCTCGCTCCCCTTCACGCCGCTCACCGATGCGTACTGGGCCGGTGGCACGTCGCAGGTTGCCCGTGCCGGGTTGATCGCCTTCGCACGCTCGGCGGCCTTTGCCTTGTCGAGCATGGCCCTGGCCGGCACGGTGGTGAAGTGCGGGTCCGCGGTGTACCTGAGCATGTCGGCGTAGGCCAGCTTCTTGGCCTCGATCATCGTGTGCAGCGCGCGCGTGCTGTGAAAGCCCCACGCCTGCATGGGGAACTGCTCCATGAGGTTGAGCATCATCAGCGCGGCGATTCCCTGTGTTGGCGCGGGGAGTTCGTACACCGTCCACCCGCGGTACGTGGTGCTGATCGGGTCCACCCAGTCGGGTTGCAGCTCGCGGAGGTCGTCGAGTTGCAGCGTCCCCCCTTCCTCCCGCGACAGGCGCACGATGGCCTCGGCCACGGGACCAGTGTAGAAGCCGTCGCGACCGCTGGCGGCGATGCGGCGCAGCGTGGCGGCAAGGTCGGGGTTGCGGAACACGTCGCCTTCCCGGGGCGCGCGCCCCCCATCGAGCAGGAAGGTGGCCCGGGTATACGGGTTGGCCGAGAGCTTGGCGACGGCGTTCCCCCACATGCGGGCCACCTGTTCGGTGACTGGGAAGCCATGCTCCGCGTAATGGATGGCCGGAGCGAGCAGCGCGGCGAAGCCTAACGTTCCGAAGCGATCATGCAGCGCCTGCCACCCCGCCACGGCGCCGGGAACGGTGACGGCATGGATCCCGTGCACGCGCGTTTCTCCCTTGGCGCGCAACATCGCCGCGTCGAGTCCGCGTGGCGACCACCCGGCGGCGTTGAGCCCGTGCAGCCGTCCCGTCTTCGCCTCGTAGACGATGGCGAAGAGGTCTCCGCCAATGCCATCGCCCGACGGCTCGGTGAGGGCAATGACGGCGTTGGCGGCGATGGCGGCGTCGATCGCGTTCCCTCCCTGCTCGAGGATCTGCGTCCCCGAGCGCGCCGCGAGCGGCGACGACGACGCCACGATGCCGAGCGTGGTCGTGACCATCGAGCGGCCGACGACCGGGAGCGGCGCCGCGGCAGTGGATTGCGCGTCCGATTGCGAAGGGAGCATGGCGAGGAAGGCGAGCGACGGGAGCGCGGCGCGACGGAGGGTCCGCGGCGTGACGCTGGACGAATCGAGGGGTGTCGGCATGGGGCGACATTCGACCGTGCGGCGTCGCTCGTCAAGGCGGCGTGATTCGCCTGCACGGCCGGGAAAGTGGCGCTGGCCTCCGCGCCTCGGGCTTGGTAGCGTTCGCGCGCCCAATCGCGACCTGGCCATCTTTCCGCCCATGTCCCGTCGTCCGGATCTCGACGCACTCCTCGTCCCGCCGCTCCGCACGCCGGGGCGCGCCGCGTACACCGCTGCTGAATGGCGCCTCATCGAGCGGCTGCGCACGCCTCGTCAGGTGCAACGTTACCTGCGCTCGCTGCCATACAATTGGGAACACACGCTGCGCAGCTTTCGCGGTTCGGTGGCGGTGGGGCGGGCCCACTGCCTGGAGGCGGTATTTTTTGCCGCCGCCATCCTGGAGCACCACGGCTATCCGCCGACCGTTCTCGACATCGAGTCGGATGACGGGCTCGATCATGTCCTCTTTCTCTTCCGGGAGGGTGGGAAGTGGGGGACGGTGGCGCGCTCGCGGGACTTCGGGTTGCACGGGCGCCCCGCGGTCTTTCGCACCATTCCCGCCCTCGTGTCTAGCTACATGGACCCGTACGTGGACGGGACTGGGCGCCTCAACGCGTGGGGCGTGGCCCACCTAGACCAGCTGACGAGGGCCGACTGGCGCCTAAGCGGCAAGAGCGTGCGACGGGTCGAGCGCGCCCTCATCGACATGCCGCATGCTCCGCTGGCGATGGGTGAACGGCGCTATCGGAGAGCGCTGCGCCGCTTCCAGGCGTTCAAGGCGAGTGGGCGGGCCATCACGCGGCGCTCCCAGCGCGCGCTGTACGGCGAGCAGGTCGACCGCTGGTGGTAGCGCGCCAGGGTGCGGCAGCGTGCGGCGAGGTGCAACGCGCACGCCCTGAGGGCGACGTCGTGTCGACGTCAAGTCCAGGAACAGAGACGTGAAGGCACCGTGAACGTGCCGCGTTGGTCGCTCCGCGTTTCTAATGAAATCGGGTCTTCCGCTTTCTTTGATCAGACCCAATCTTTGCAGCGCCTTCGGGGCGCGATGTCGACGGCACATCGCGTCTCTCTTCCTTCCCGCCGTCACGCTCCAAACCGACCGGCTCCCTGCCATCATCGGTTGGAGACTGCGACTGCTTCCGACCTTGACGGCTGTCCCTCCTGTTGGGGAGCGCCTGCCTCCCGAATCGAAATCGTGTTCATTCCTCGACCTCACGAGTGAGGGGATCTGGCACGCGTGTGCCACACCCGGCATTGCCATCACGCTACCAGTGGAGGAACAGGTACGACTGATCCTGCGCGATGGCGTCATGGTGGAGTGCAACGACGCCATGGCGCGCATGTGCGGACTCCGCAAGGGACCGCAGCTCACGGGGCTCAGGATCGGGCAGTTGATCGCGGAGGGAGATCCGCAGAACCAGGACTACCTGAGCGCGTTTGTGCGCAACGGCTATCGCCTGGAGGGACACGAGTCGATCGAGCGCACGGTCGACGGGACGCGGCGCATTGTCCTCAACTCGCTGGTGGGGATCGTGCGCGATGGGATGCTGGTCGAGGCGTGGGGCTCGCAGACGGACATCACCGAGCACAAGCGCGCCGAGGCGCAGGCCCGTCAGGCGCAGGCGATGGATGCGGTGAGCCGTCTCGCGGGGAGCGTCGCGCACGACTTCAACAACCTTCTCACGACGATCCTCACCTCGGTCGAACTTCTGCTCGACCAGTTCGACTCGGCATCGCCAGCGCGGAGCGACGCGGAGGAAATTCGTCGCTCGGCGCGGCGGGGGGCCGAGCTTACGCGACAGCTCCTCGCGCTGTCCCGCCAGCAGGTGCTCGCGCCGCGCCCGATCGACGTGCATGCACTGGTGCGACGCATCGAGGGCGACATTCGCAACGTCTTTGCCTCGACGGCGAAGGTCGACTTCACCTTCGGCGACGGACCGGGGATCGCGCACGTCGACATGGAGGAGTTGGAGCAGATGCTCGTCCACCTCGCGACGCACGCCGCCGAGGTGATCGGCGAGCGCGGCGCATTCGCGATGGACGTGCGTCGCGACCGCGTGGCCGAGGCGCGGGCCGCGCTCCCCGACCTCGTGGCACCTGGCGAGTACGTCGCCATCCGCCTGCAGCACTCCGGCGTGCAGCTCTCGTCGCAGATCGGGCCGTCGCTCCTCGAGCCATTCGCTGGCTCGGAGATTCCCTCGTTAGGCTCCGGGCTGGCGCTGGCGACCATGTACGGCTTCGTGCGGCAGAGCGGCGGGGCGGTGGTGCTCGAGCCTGCCCAGACCGGGGTCTCGCTCACCATCTACTTCCCGGCGTCGTCGCTCCCGACGCCGGCGATGCCGTCGCACCTGGCGAGCGACCGCAGCGGGCGGCGCACCGTACTTCTGGCGGAGGACGAGCCCACCGTCCGCCTGATGATGAAGCGCGTCCTCGAGCGCGCCGGCTTCTCCGTGATGCAGGCCAGCAACGGCGAGGAGGCGCTGGAAATCGCGCGCGCCTACGACTCGACGATCGACATCCTGGTCACCGACGTGATCATGCCCGGCATGGGAGGCGGCGAACTCTCGCGCGTCCTGCGCCGCGAACGCCCCGGGATCCGGATCCTCCACGTCTCCGGTTACACGGCGGGCGCGCTACGCCATCACGATGTACTGCAAGCGGGCGCCGCGTTCCTGCAGAAGCCGTTCTCGCCGCAGACTTTCTTGGCGAAGCTGCAGGAGATACTCGTCTGAGGACGAGAAGACGAGAGGACGAGAAGACGAGAAGACGAGAAGACGAGAAGCCTGCCCCAGCGAAAGCTGGGGACGAGGGGCCTGAGCCCATCGAAGGCGGGGGATGAGGTAGGGCATGGACTGAAGCTTGACACGGAGGTACGCGGAGGGGCACGGAGGAAGGTCGCGCCATGACAAACTCCTCCGTGCGCCTCCGTGCTCCCTCCGTGATCCTCCGTGTCGTGCTTTCTGTGTTGGGGGCTCCACTTCCCCTTGGCGTCGCGCGCAGGCCTCTCGCACCCCACCCCCTCGTCCCCAGCTTTCGCTGGGGCAGGCTTCTCGTCCTCTCGTCTTCTCGTCTTCTCGTCTTCTCGTCCTCTCGTCCTACGGTGTATACGTCGCCCGCCCAACCCCAGAGAGCGACGAGACGATGAGCAGTGCCCACTGCGGCCCCTTCCACCCCTCCTTGCCGTCGTCGTAGGACTCGGTGATCGCGTGCGCGCCGCTCCCGATGCCGCCGCCGGAGATGGTGATCGCGGGAATGCCGAGGCTCATCGGGATGTTGGCGTCGGTACTGCTGGCGCCCGTGCGCGAGGTGAAGCCGAGTGACTTGCCGGCGGCGAGCGCGGTGCGCGCGATGAAGGAGGTGTCGTTCACCTGCGCCGCCGGGCGGAACCCCATCTCGGTGATCTTGAGCGACACGCTGTCCTTCGATCCCGGCAGGCGCGCGTTCTCCTCGCGCAGCGCGGCGGCCAGCACCGCGCGGAACTTCGCATCCACCTTGGCCAACTCGTCCGGCGACTCGGAGCGCATGTCCACTTCCATCTGCCCCATCGGCGAGATGGTGTTGACCGACGTGCCGCCAGACACAATGCCGACGTTGAACGTCGTCTTGGGCGTCCTGGGAACCTGGAAGTCGGCCATCTTGGCAATCGCGCGACCCATCGCGTGAATCGGGCTGGGCATGCCGAACGCGCCATAGCTGTGCCCGCCCGGACCAACGAACTGCACGAGGTAGCGATTGCTTCCCACGCCGCCAGTGGTGAGGCCCAGGCCAATGCCGTCGACGGAGATGAAGTAGTCGATCTTCATCGGCGGCTTGCGGAACAGGTAGCGCATCCCGCGCAGGTTCCCCGGCCCCTCCTCGCCCACGTTGGCGATGAAGAGGATCGTCCCCGGCGTTTGCACCTTTTGCGCCTGCATGGCGCGCGCAACGGCGAGTACGGTCGCCAGCCCGCGGCAATCGTCGCCGATTCCCGGGGCCGTGTACTTCGAGCCGTCCTGCTTCACCTTCACGTCCGTCCCCTCGGGGAAGACGGTGTCGAGGTGACCGGCAATCGCCACGGTGGGGCCATTCCCCTGCCCTTTCCGCTCGGCGATCACGTTGCCGATCGAGTCGATCGTCACGCTGAGCCCTAACGCTTCGAAGCGTCGCTTCATCTCCAGCCCGCGCTTCTCCTCCTTGAACGGCGGGGCGGGGATCTCGCAGATCGAGACCTGTTGCTCGAGCGTCCACGCGTTGTCGCGCTGGATCTGCTCCATCGCCGCCTTCACGGCGGGGTGCGTGGTGGGAATCGCGGGCTGCTGCGCGATGAGCGGGAGCGCGGCGACGGCGAGGAGCGCGGTCGCGGCGGCGGTGGACGAGGCGTGCGTGCGAAACGACATGGCGTGCGAGATGGATCGTGGCTGGGGAGTGGAGCGGGACTCAGCGCGCGTCGAACACGTCGGCCATCGCGCCGGCGTCGAGACCGACGCCAAGGGCGAGCATGAGGAGGATGCGTGCCTTCTGCGGATTGAGGTCGGTGGCGCCGATCGTGGCGCCGATTGTGGCGCCGGTCGCGGCGTCGCGGCCCTGCGACGAAGCATCGCGCGAGCCGCTGCCCCGCCCCATTCCTACGCGCCCGCTCCCGGTACGGTTGGAGATCACGACCGTCACGCCGCGCTGAGTGGCGCGTTCGAGGGCGCGCGACATGGCCGGCGTCGCGCCACCGCGCCCCACGCCAGCCAGGACGAGCCCGCGCGCACCCGCATTCACGAGCGCGTCGACCTGCACCGAGTCGGCGCCGATGTACGCGTACACCACGTCGACCCTCGGAAACTCGCCAATCCGCTTGAGGTCGAAACGGGGGGCGGCACAGCGCCCCGAAGGCTGCGCTGGAGGAGGACGATGAAAAACGAGCGTGTCGGGATCGGCGAGCCCCAGGACGCCGGCATCGGGGGCGGTGAAGGCGTTGAGCCGCGTGGTGTTGCTCTTGGTCACGTCGCGAGCCGCGAAGATCTCGTCGTTCATGAGGACGAGCGTCCCCCGTCCGCGCGCGAGCGGGGCAACAGCGGTGCGAACGGCGTTGCGCAGGTTGGCCGGCCCATCGGCGCCCGCCCAGTTGGCCTGGCGCATGGCCCCGGTCAGGATCACGGGCTCGCACCCGCCCACCGTGAGGGAGAGGAAGTACGCCGTCTCCTCCATGGTGTCGGTGCCGTGCGTGATGACGTAGCCGGCGGGGGCGCCGTCGCCGGATTGCAGCTGCCGGATGCGCGCCGCCAGCGCGCGCCACATCGCCTGCGTCACGCTCCCCGAGGCCACGTTGCTGAACTGCTCCACCGTCACGGTGGCAAGGCGCCCCAGGTCGGGGATCGCATCGGCCAGCTCGCGCCCGCTGCGGCGCCCGCCGTCACCGATGTTGGAGATCGTCCCGCCCGTGGCGAGGACGTGGACGCGCGGCGGCGCGCCCTGCGCCCCCAGCGATGACGTCGCGGCGAGCGCGAGGGCCGGCAGGAGCGCTCGCGTCGCCGCCCGCGCCATGCCTAACGTCCCCCCGCCGGCACCGCCCCATAGATGCGGGCGGCCAGCGCGTCGTACAACGCCATCGACACCTTTCCCGGCTTCCCGTCGCCCACCGGCGCCCCGTCGATCGACACGATCGGCATCACGTCGGTCGTGGTCCCGGTGAGGAAGGCCTCTTGCAGCTGCGGGAGATGGTGGAGGTGGAACGGCGTCTCGTTCACCGCCATCCCCAGCTCGCGCGCCACCTCGAGCACGACGTCGCGCGTGATCCCCGGAAGGATCAGGTTGCTCGACGGATAGGTGCGCAGCTCACCGTCGATCACCCCGAACACGTTGGTGTGCGACCCCTCGGTGACGGCGCTCTCGCGCACGAAGATCGCCTCGAAGACGCCATGGTCGACCGCATGCTGCTTGGCCATGACGGCCGCCAGCAGGTTCACGGTCTTGATGTCGCAGCGCGACCAGCGGATGTCGGGATACGTCACCACCGCAATCCCGTTCGAGCGCTTCTCGGTGGGGAGCGAAAAGCGCTGCGCCGAGAGGAAGACGGTGCACGGCGTACCCGCCGGCGGAAAGTGATGCGTGCGCGGCGCCGCACCGCGCGTGATCTGCAGGTAGACGGTCCCTTCGCCCGACGTGATGTCGTTGCGCTTGAGCAGCTCGAGCGAGACGGCCTCGATCTCAGCGAGCGAGATGGACGGTTCGAGGCGCAGCTCGCGCAACCCGCGCGCCAGACGCGTCATGTGGCGCCCCGACTCGAACAGGCGACCATCGACGGCACGAGTCACCTCGTACACGCCGTCGCCAAAGAAGAAGCCGCGCTCGTCGACCGAGAGCTTGGCTTCGCCGCGGGGGAGGTACTCCCCGTTGAGGTACACGATGCTGGACATGGCTTCCCCTGTCGTGAAACGACCCGTGCCCTCCACTCGGGGGCACGGGTCGTTTTCTACGGCGGGGAGGGCGTCAAGTCAAGCCAAGTCCGCCGCGCATCGCGATCGTCACCGCCATGGTCGCCCGCACGGTCACGGAAGGCGCGCGATGAAGGCCATCCCGTCGGGGTTGTTCCCGGCGTTGATGGTGCGAGTCACCGATAGCGTCGCGAGATCGAGTTCGACGACCTCACCCAACGCCGCGGTCGCCACCCAGGCGCGCTTTCCGTTGGGGTCCATGAGGATGCCGAGCGGGACGGCGCTGTTCCCCATGTCGCCGAGCACCGCCTCGGCCTTCTTCTTGGACGGATCGAAGGGGATGGTGATGGTCGCGACCTGGGCGCGCCGGGCGACGTCGTACACGGTGATGGTCCCCGCCGCCGCATTGGAGACCAGCGCCCGCTTGCCGTCGAGGGTGAACTTGAGGCGGTTGGGGAAGCGCATCGTCGGCAGCGACCCTAACGAGTCCATCGTTGCGGCATCGAGGATGGTGAGGTAGTCGAGGTTGCGGTCGGCCGCCCACACCTCCTTCCCGTCGGGTGAGACGTCGATCGCCTCGGGTCCCTTCCCCGTCACCTTGACCCGCACGGTCTTCCCTGCCGCCAGGTCGACCTTGGACACGCTCCCCGACCCGATGTTCGCCGTATACGCGGTCCGCTCGTCGGGGGCCAGCGCGACCATGTGCGAGAGGTTCTGCTCGGTGGGAATCGCCGTGGCGACGGTCCCGGCCGCGACGTCGACGACCAGCAGCGCCTTTCCCAGCTCCGAGGTGACGAGGACGCGCCGCCCATCCTTCAGCCAAACGATCCCGTGCGGGCGGCGCCAGTCGCCCAGGGAGATCGTGCGCGGCGCCGCCTTCCCCGCCAGGTCGAGGACGGTGAGCGAGTTGCCCGGCCCCTGATTCCCGTAGTTTGTCACCACCGCCGTCGCCCCGTCGGGCGAGACCGCCACCTCGTGCGGGCCATCGCCCGTGGGGAAGGTGCGCACGATTGTGGCCGTCGCGAGGTCGACGATCGAAGCCTTCGCGTCGCTCTTGTTGAGGACGATCAGCGCCGGTCGCGCCGGCTGCGCCGGGAGCAGCGCCGCCAAGAAGGTCGACGCGGCGATCGCGCCGGCCAGGGCAAGCGCCGCGACAACGGCACGCGTTGATAAGAGACTGACGCGCATCTTGGCAGGGGGCGGTATGGGGGGGGGGCGAAGCTGCGACCGGCAGGGTGCAGGTGCGACGACGTCGTCCGGCCCAGACGCTAACGCCACGCGCGCCGGGGTGCCAACGCGACGGTGACCAGTCGTTTCCCGGAGGCCGCGGGCCTAGCGCAAGAGCGTCGGGCGCGCGAGGCCGTCGCTTTCGTCGCGGAAGAAGGGGAGGCTCCCCCACTGCACGAGGGCAATGCCGGCCACGCGCGCCGCATCGACCTCGTGGTCGTCCCGCGGATTGCGCGCCACCAGCTGCAACCCCCGCGCACGCGCGAACTCGCCGAACGTGACCATGGCCCGGAAGACATCGGGGACTGCACCAGCACCATGCACGAACTCCGGTGACAGGCGAACATACGTCGGCCGGGCCGCGGCGAGGAGTTCGAGCATCGTCCGCCCCCACAGGTCCCGCACCTCCACCATCGACGGGATCCCCAGCTCGTTGGCGCTGGCCAGGGCGTGCCGCAGGAGCCCGGCGTCGAACGTTGCCGGCGTCAAGGCGAGCGTGAGCATCGAGCGCGATCGGGACGACGCAATGGTGCGCAGCACCGGCTGCACATAGACATCGAAATCACGCAAGCCATCCACGTCGGAGTAGATGGCGTACGCCGACAGCACCAGCTCCTTTCGCCGTTCGTGCAGGAGCGCACGCTCGGCGCAGTTGTTCGGGACCGTCAGCTTCCAGAGCGATTCGCGCGCGAGGACGACGCGCGGCTTCGGCTGCAATGGTTGCGGATCCACGGCGCGATGCCTCAGGCGGCGATAGAGTGACACAGCACCCTCGCCAACCGCGCCGTCGGAAGATGACGCTCAAGTACCTGATCGAACCCGGGAAGCGCACCCGCGTTCGGTCCCCCCTCCGAGCACTCCACGGCGAGCGCGACGAGGCGCGCCATCGGCAGCCGGAGTCGGCTCTCGAAGGCCAGCGCGCATGCGTCGTGAACGTTGACCGGCGAGACGCCGACGACTATCGCGTCATAGTGCAGGTGCTGCACGAGCGCCCTGGCGTCTGCGATCCCCTCGGCGCCGTCGACGCGACAGCCGCGGAAAGTGAGGTACTCGCTCAGGGCGAAAAGAAGCGCGCTCTCGTCATCGACGATGAGGACGCGCTGGCAGGAAACGTTCACAGAATCGCTCACTCGATCGGGGCGGACGAGGCAAGGAAAAGCAAGGCGCTTGCCACGGCCCGGCACCGCAGAGCAACTCTGCAACTAGATGCGCAACAACGTTTTAGCGATTCGGTTCATCGCGCGATTCCACACCCGGCATCCCGTTGACGGACGCTCGGTCTGGAAGGTGGATCGACGGCTCAGCCGTCGAGCATTCGACGCACGAGGTGGTGGAAGGCGTCGTCGACCACGTCGCCCGTTCGCGCCGAGGTGCGCAGCACTGGTATCCCCGTGGGGCCGTTGGCCTCGACGAAGTGATCGTCCATCACCCAGCTATCACCCAGGTCGCTCTTGTTGAGGAGGAGAAGTGACGGGACGTGGCCGAGCGTGTCCTCGGCAAGGGCGCGAATGGGTTTGACCAAGGCGAGCGTCTCGGGGCGTGTCCCGTCGGCGACGTAGATGAGGCCCGAGGCGCCGCGCAGGTACGAGAGTCGTACGCGCTGGAACTCGTCCTCGCCCTGCAGGTCCCACAACAGGAGCGAGACGGTGGTGTCGCCAATCGTCACCAGCTTGCGGTCGATCTTTACCCCGATGGTCGCCTGGTACTTCTCGGAGAAGATCGACTCCACGAAGCGCCGGACGAGGCTCGTCTTGCCAACGGCGGTTGCGCCGAGCATGCAGACTTTGCGTTGGACGACGGGCATGTCCGGTGGCGGGAGGCTGGGGTGGCAGTGCGACGGCGGCGGAAAGATGCGGAGCGCTGCGGAAAGCTATGGTCGCTCGAGCCTGATGCGGAGTCGCAGCGTGCGCCCGGTGCGCGAGACGTTGGAGGTGTCGAGACCGGCAAGGAGTGACTGGACCGTGACGCCGCGCGCTTCGAGTGCGGAGCGCATGCGCTGGGCGCGGGCGCGTCGGAGGCGTGCGTTGGCTTCTTCCGTACCCACGCGGTCGGCGGAGCCGATCAGCTCGATGTGTGGTGAGCGCCCGGCGCGGTCGGCATCACCCATGAAGGTGCGCAAGCGCGCGGCGAGCGAGTCGATGCGTGCGCTCTGTTCAGCGACCGGCGAGGTGCCGCCCATGGGGTAGTCGAAGACGATGGCCTCGATGGAATCGGCGGCGGCGCGCAGGGCGACCTCGGCGGAGTCGCGGAGTTCCGTCAGGCGCAACTGGGCAATGCCGGGGACGGCGAGGGCAAGGCGCTGGGCCTCGGCGCGCCATGCCGCCGAGGCCATGCCGCCGGGGACGAGCGTGTCGCCCGCCAGGCGCAACGTGGTCGTCGCCGCCGGCGCGAGGAGCGCCTGGGCCCGGCGCAGCACGAACTCGGGGCGGAGGGCAATGTACGGCTCCCACTTGTCGGCAATGCGTGACGAGTCGAATCCCGCCGCGGCGGCGAGCGCCTTGGGGTCGCGCGCCAGCGGATCGCGCAGCCCCGTGACGACGAAGCGCCCGTCGCTGTGCCCCGTGGAGCCCACCACCACCCCCGGTTCCTGGCGAAGCTGGCCCAGGTAGCGGTCGAAGCGCCGCTGCTCCAGCACGCGCGGAACGGCGCACCATCCCACTACGGCCAGGACGCCAACCCCTAACAGGATGGTGCGCCACTGCCCGGCGCGCGCGGGCGTGCTGGCCTGCGACACGAGGCACCGCTCGAGGATCCCGTCGCGGATGGCAAAGGGGACGCCGGTGGCGCCAAAGCGCTCGATCTCCTCGGCGTGCGCCAGGTGCAACTCCTCCACCGCACCCTGCAGCGTCTCGCGCAGCGTGAGCGGCGGCTGGCCGCGGATGACGGCGGCAACGATGGCGCCGGGGCCGCTCTCCGCCCACACGGTGAGGTCGCCCAGTGCCAGCGAGTCGAGCGACTCGTGCTCCGACACCTTGAACGAGTCGCGCGCAAAGTCGCGCAACGCCGTCATCATCGAGGCCACGAGGTCAGGCGCCAGCGCCTGCACCCCGGGGGCGGTGCGGTGCTCGATGAGGAGCCCCGAGTCGCGGTGGATGACGAAGAGCTGCTCGACGCGGAAGACGAGCGAGTGCGACAGCACCACCTCGCCGAACGACTTCCCGGTGCGCATCGCCTCCATGCGCCAGGCCAGCCCGCGGAGCGAGACGGTGTGTTCGAGCGTGGTGTTGAGCGACTGGACCAGTTCGCCGAGTGCGTTGGAGATGGCGCGGCGGATGGCCGGCCCCATGACGGGGAAGATCGCGTCGACGAGCGGCTGGGGGTCCTTGCGCACCGACGCCTTGATGGCCTCGCCGACCACCGATCCCAACGCGGCCCCCATGCGGTCGTCGGCGGCGGCGCGGCGCGTGATGGCCTCGGGCAGGATGCGCGCCACGTCCTCCACGTGCAGCGCGGGGCTGGCGAGCTTGCGCTCGATGTCGCGGATGCGCGCGCGATCGGGGTCGAGTAGGAGCGCGCGAAGCTCGGCGAGACGGTCCTCGCCGTTCATTGACACTTCACGCTCGCTCTGTCGCAGTGGTTCGGCCACGGGCCCGGCCCGGCGGATGCCTAACGCTGCTCGCCGTCGGCCAGCCGCTGGGCGAACTCGGCGAACATCGCGGCGATGTGTGTGCGGTCCGCCTTGGCGCTCCGCAGGTCGAAGGCCTCCCGGCGCAGCGTTTCCGACAGCTCCTGGTGCCGGCGCGAATGATCCTCCGCCAACTGGCGCAGCTGGTCGGTGATGCTGTTGCGCAGCTCGCGTTGCTGTTGCGCCACCTGCTCCGCCAGCGCGCTGATGCGGTCGGACAGCTCGCGGTTCAGGTTGGCCGTCGCATCCATCGCGTCGCGCACGCCCTGCTTGCGATCGCGCTGCTCGGAGGAGAGCGAACCGGCCAGCGACTCGAGTTCGCCGCGCAGGTGCTGCTCCGACGCGCTCAGGCGGCGATGCATGTCGTCGCGCAGCTCCCCCGACTCGCGCAGCAATCGCTCCTCGAACGTGGAGAAGCGCCGGTCGTAGTCGCGCATCTGCGACCCGAACAGGATGTCTCGGATCTTGTCGACGTTCCCCGTGTCGGGAGGCGTCGGCACTGGCGCCGTATCCGGGATTGCGCCGTTCGTCATCTCGCTCATCGTGTCCAGCCCTGGGAGCGTGGCGTCGCCGCTGCGCTCCCGTTCAGTGGTGAAGGTGTCCCGTTTATCGGTTGTCGGTCCAACGGCGCCGGCCGCCCCGTGTGCCCCATGTGCCCCGTCCGCTCCAACTGGTGGCGATGCATGTGTGGCGCGCTTCGCTTTTCGCCCCATTGGTTACCGGGCTCGTTCCCGGGTAACGACGATCTGCATCGCCTTCAGCTTCTGGTACAGCGTGGAGCGCGGGACCCCGAGCCGGGCGGCCGCCTGCTCCACGTGTCCATGGACCGCCTGCAGCACGCGCACGATATGGCGCCGCTGCAACTCGTCTAATGTCAACTCCAGGTCTACCTCACCGGAAGGTGCGGCGACGGGCGCGGCCTCGAAACTGAGGTCTTCGGCGCGCAATTCCTGGCGGTTGGAGAGGAGGACGGCACGTTCAAGGACGTTCCGGAGTTCGCGGATGTTCCCCGGCCACCCATAGCGCGCCAGCGCCCGGTGGGCGTCCATGGTGAGCTCCACGCGCGGCCTCCCCAGCTCCACCGACAGCCGGTCGAGGAGCTGGCGCGCCAGCACCGGGATGTCCTCCACGCGATCGCGGAGCGACGGGACGGTGATGGGGAGCGTGCTGATGCGGAAGTAGAGGTCGCTGCGGAACTTGCTCTCCGATACCTGGCGCGAAAGGTCCTGGTGCGTGGCGGCGATGAGCCGGACGTCGACCTGCCGGTCGCGCAGCGCCCCGACGCGGCGAAACGTCTGCTCCTCGAGGACCTTGAGGAGCTTGGGTTGGAGGACGAGTTCCAGGTCGCCGATCTCGTCCAGGAACAGCGTCCCGCGGTGCGCCAGCTCGACCAGTCCGGTCTTCTGCGCCACAGCACCGGTAAAGGCGCCGCGCTCGTGACCGAACAGTTCCGATTCCAGCAGTTCGCGCGGGAGCGACGCGCAGTTGAGGTCGACGAACGGCTGATCGGCGCGCAGCCCGTGCATGTGAATCCAGCGCGTGAGCACACCCTTTCCCGCCCCCGTCTCACCCAGGATGAGGATAGGGCGCTCGGCCGTCGCCACGCGCTCCGCCTGTTCGCGCAGCCGCGCGATGGCGCGTGACGTACCGACAAAAGGGTCGATGGACACGCGGCGTTGCTTGGCACTGCGCGCTTGTTGCTGCTGGCGGTCGCGCTGGCGCTCCATCGCGCGCTGCAGCACCACGAGGAGCGCGGGGAGCGAGACGGGCTTCGTGAGGAAGTCGTCCGCGCCCTGCTTCATGGCCTGCACCGCCAACTCCACCGTTCCGTGCCCGGTGAGGATCACGACCGGGACGTGCGCATTGATGGAGCGCAGGCGCGGGAGGAGTTCGAGCGCGTTCCCGTCTCCCAGCATGTAGTCGCTGAGGACGAGGTCGGGGCGGTACTCGATAAAGGCGGACTCGGCCTCGGCGCAGCTGGGTGCCTCGATCAACTCGAAGTCGTGCACTTCGAGAAAGTCGCGGATGGCGAAGCGAATCGCGGCATCATCCTCGACCAGGAGCAGGCGTGTCTTGACGTTCGGCATCACGGTATTGAAGTCCTCCCATCCGCTGCAGCTCGTGCGGCTCCTGCGCCAGGGAGGATGACGCGCAGGCATGCCCCCCCGTCCTCGCGGTTGGCGGCCGCGATTTCCCCGCCATGATCGTGCACCAGGCGGTGCGCGAGCGCGAGCCCCATCCCCGTCCCGCCTTGTCGGCGCGAGAAGAACGGCTCGAAGATGCGCGCCTCGTCGCCATTCCAGAACCCCGGACCGCGATCGAGCACGAGGAACTCGACCGCCGGTTCGTCCCGCCAGGTGGCCCGGTGCAACCGCAGCTCCACCGTGCTCTCGCGCGGGGCGTGCTGGATGGCGTTCGTGACGAGGTTGTGGAGGACCTGCACGGCGCGCTGCCGGTCGGCGCGCACCAGCGGCAGGTCGGGGCCCTCGGTCACGGAGAGTTGCACCTGCTCGCCCGACGCGAGTGCTCGCGCCAGGTCGAGCGCGATGTGCACGAGCGCCACCGGGTCGGTGTCCTCCAGCGAGAGGACCGCCGGCTTGCCGTAATCGAGGAGTTCGCGCATGAGCGCGTTGAGGCGCTCCACCTGCGCCGCGATGACCGGGAAGTAGCGTTGCACCTCCGGGAGCGCGCCCACGCGCGTGCGCATGGCATCGAGCGTGGACGAGATGGCAAACAGCGGATTGCGCACCTCGTGCGCCACCGCGGCAACCAGGGCGCCGACGCGCGACAGCGTCTCCTGGCGACGCAGCTGTTCGTGCAATTCCACGGTGCGCTGGTGGGCGACCCGCTCGGCGTGCAGCTCGCGGGCCGCTTCCTCGGCGCGCACGCGCTCCGTGACATCGTGCACGATCATGTGGACCAGGGCGCGCGCGCCCATCGACAGCGGGCCGGCGTAGATCTCCACCAGGCGCAACTCGCCCGAGGCATGGCGATGTGGAAAGCCGTACGAGTGCGCGCCAATTTCCGCCGCGACCTCCAGCGTCTGCAGCACGTCGTCGTCGGGAATGGCGGCGAGGTCGGTCAGGGCACAGCGCGTGAGCACGTCGCGCGGGAGGCCGTAGAAGTCGGACGCCGCGCGGTTGGCATCGACGATGGCCCCGGTGGCCGGGTCGACCACCAATTGCACCGCCACGTTCTGCTCGAAGAGCTGACGGTAGCGATCGTGGGTGGTGTCGAGCGTCCCGGTGGGCGTACGGTCGTGCGCCCGAAGGTCGTCAGCCATGGATCGGCGAGTCCGCAAGTGGCGAAGCGAAGCGGACAGTCGCCTCGCCACGGCTACATACGGACACCCGGGAGTGGTGTCAATGCCGGGACATGCGCGACGACCGTCTCGCCGGTGGGCGAAACGGCCGTTTGCGGCTGGCGTTCATCGCCATGCGAGTGCGAAACATGCGCGAAACATGCGACATGTGTCGCGCGCACCTCTGCTCACCGCTTGGCGAGCAGCTCCTCGATCAACTGGAGTCCGCGCGGATCGTCCGATTGCCCCAGCCAGAACAGCGCTTTCTTGCGCAGCTCCGGATCGCGCGACGTACGCACGACCTTGATGAGGGCGGGGATCCCCTCGTCGCGCGGGCGCTGGGACAGGGCGAAGATCGCCTGTTCGCGCACGTCGCGATCGAGCGCCGCCTCGCCCACCAGCTCGTCGAGACCGGCCGTCGCCGGCGCCTCGGCCAGTTGTCCGAGCCAGAAGACCGCCTGGCGCCGCACCTCTCGCGGGCGCGAGTCGTCGCGCGCCAGTTGCAGCAGGTCGCGCCAGACCTCGACCGAGTCGATCACCGTGAGCGGAAAGATGGCGGAGTGCGCCCCCTTTCCCTGGTTGGTGCGAGCGACGCCGAGCAGGAGGGAGGCCGCGTCCTTGGTGGAGAGCTGTCCCAGGTCGGTGGCGGACGACTCGGTGCGCCACCGTCCGCCGACGTAGAAGCGCACCTCGCGCACCCGCCCCGCGTCCTTGTCGATGACGATGCGTCCCGGGCCGTGCTCGCAGTCCACATCGTATTCCACGTCGCGCGAGTAGCGATCGCCCCACGTGGTGCGCCCGCGGCGGTCGCCGTTGCGCCAGATGCTCTGGCCCGACCCGCACACGTCGGGGCGGAGGTTGACGGTGAAGCGCACGCGCCCGTCCTGCACCGCGGCGAGGCGTCGCGCGGCGTCCTGGCCTTGCATCTGACGGTGAGGGACGAGGGCGAGCGTGACCAGCAGCGCCCCGAGCGTCCCGCGCACGAGCGAGGTCGTGATCATCCGATGAGATCCTCCAGGAACTTCGCGGCCCGCGGGTCGCGTGACTGGGACAGCCAGAAGATCGCCTTCTTGCGCAGCTCCTTGTCCTTGTCCGACCTGGCGATCTCCATGAGCTTGTCGACCGCCGCCGCGTCGCGGCGCTGCGAGTAGACGAAGATGATCTGCTCCTTCATCTCGCGATCGTCGGCCTTGTTGTAGAGCGCCGCCAGGTCGTCCATCGACGTGGCGCGGCTCTGGCCGGCCCAGAAGAGCGCCTTCTTGCGCATCTCCATCGGCTCCTTGCCGTTCATCGCCAAGTCGAGGAGCCAGCGATTGTTGTCGGTGGCGCGCGTCTGGGAGATGGAGAAGATGATCTTCTCCTTGAGTTCCTCTTCCTTCACGCGACCGTAGAGGCTCCGCAGCAGGTCGGCGTTGGCGCCATCGCGCTGCTGGCCGAGCCAGAAGATCGCCTGCTCGCGCACCTTGAGGGCGGCGCCGTCGCGCTGCGCCAGGTCGCGCAGGATGGTCGAGGCGCGCTGGCTGCGGTGCTGCGACAGGGCGAAGACCGCCTTCTGCAGCACTTCGTCGTTGGACTCCTTCTGCAGGATCTCCTGCAGCATCTCCACCGCGCGCTCGTCACGCGTCTGCCCCAGCCAGAAGACCGCCTGCTCGCGCACCTCGCCATCGGGATCGTTGCGCACGGCCCCCATGAGGATGTCGGCGGCGCGCGCGTCTCCCTTTTGCGAGACGAGGAAGACCGCCTTGCGACGCAGCGAGACCGAGCACTTGTCGCGGCGCGCGAGGACCTTCTCGAGGATCGGGAGGGCGCGATCGGCGTCCATCTGGAGGAGGGCGTTGAGCGCGGCGATGCGCTCGTCGTCGTCCTCGTCGGGGCAGCCGGGTTCCTGCGACGACGCGGAGCGACGCGCCGACGGCGGCATTGGAGGACGCGGCGGGCGCGGGGCACGCACGGTCGTCATGCGGCTTCCGCCTCGCGACTCCCCCGCCCCCGCGCTCTCCGCCACCTGCGCCGCGCACTGCTCATCACCGCGCTTGGCCAGCTCGCCACAGACGCGGATCCGCAGCGTGCTTGCATCGCCCAGCGTTGCAGCCGACGGGAACTCCTCGTTCAGCCGGTCGAGCGCCGACAGTGCCTCGTTGAGCGAACCCGATGCCCCGTCGCGATAGAGCGAGTAGGCGTTCCAGTACAGCGCGTCGCCGGCCAACGGCGCCTTGCCGGCGCGCTTCGCCACTTCCATGAAGAGATCGGCCGCCTTGCGATAGTCGCCGCGGTTCATCCGCTCGCGCGCCTGGCGATAGAGCGAATCCGACACCTGGTCGTTGCTCCACGGCGTGCGGGCTCGCGACGGGAGGATCACCGCGTCCTCGTCGAGGTCGGCCAGCGTCGCCAGCGTCGCCAGTGACGACAGCGACGTGAGCGCGGTGAATTCGCGCAGTCGCGACAGTCCGGCGACCGACGCGGACAATCCCCCCGCATCCATTGCGAGTCGGTAGTCGGCGTGGGCGAGTGCCCGCGCCGCCGCGACCGACGGCGCCGAGGCCGAGCGCGCCGCGCGAGCGGCGGCCGCCAAGGCCCGCGCAGCCGATGCCGCCGATGCCGCCGATGCCGCCGTCGCGGCGCCCGACACGACGACCTGCGCGGTGAGCACGACCGGGGTCAGCGCCGACAGCCCGCCGAGCGCTGCGATGGACACCACGGTCGTCAGGCGTCGCGCCACGGCGCGGCCGGGGATCTGGAGGGAGGGATGGGGGGTCATCATATGGACGTCTCCTTACGTACCGCTGGTGTAGCCGGCGGGAATGGTCGAGCGAAGGCGGGAGAGGACGGCGCCGCGCTCGATGGAGCGCTGGACCAGTCCGCGATCGGCCGACGATTCGGCCGGGAGTTGCACGATCTGCGCGAGCACCAGTTCGAGATCCTCGAGAAGGTGGCGGCGCTGGGCGTCGCTTGCAGCTGGCGAATCGAGGAGCAAGCGCGTGTCGACCAGGAGGTCGCGCGCCCAGCGGTTCATCGAGGCGGGCGCCTCCATCGACCCATCGCGGTTCGCGCGGAAGGCCGTCAGGAGCGCTTCGGCGCGCGAGAGGTGCTGGACGGCGGCCACATCGTAGATGGCGCCACCGTCCGGCGTCGCCCGCGAACCGGGAGTCGCCGAGGGCGTGCGGCCGGAGCTCGAGGACACGTCGCGCGCGGGGAGCTGCGCGCTGGGCGATGCATCAGGGCCAGCGGGAGCCGACGCGAGCGACGGCGCATCGGGCGACGTCGCCTGGCGTGCCGACCACAGTCGCCCGATCCCGACGCCAGCGGCGAGGATGGCGACCGCGGCGGCTCCCTGCCAGTAGCGCATCATCACGCGGCGACGGGCGATCGGCACGACCGTCGCGCCGGCGGGCGCCGTAGCGTGCGAGGTAGCCGGCGCCGCGGCGCGCGCGGCGTGCAGCGCCCCCTCGATCGCTCCCCACATCGCCGCGCGCGGCGCGGCCGGGAGGGCGTCGGGCGGGCGGTTGTATTCCCCAACCGCCGATTGCAGCCAGTGGTCGAACTTCTCGTCGCTCATCGCATCCGGCCCTTCGGCGTGGCCGTCGTCTTCAGATTCGTGGTTCATGCGCTCCATGCTCCTGCGAAATCCGCGAGCGCCTCGCGGAGTCGACCCCGGGCGCGAAAGAGCTGCGCCTTGGAGGTGCCGGCCTGGATGCCGAGCATCTGGCCGATTTCTTCGTGTGTGTAGCCTTCCACGTCGTGCAGGACAAACACCGTGCGGTAGCCTTCGGGGAGTGCATCGATGGCCCGGTGCAGCCGGTCCTTCAGGTCCGGGTCGGCGTGGCGCGGCGTCGTGCCTAACGACTCGGCGGCTTCGAGGACCGTTTCCCGCAGGCGCAACCGCTTGACCTTCCGCAAGCCGTTGAGTGCCACCGAGACGGCGATGGCGTGCAGCCAGGTGGAGAAGGCCGAGTCGCCCCGGAAGTCCGCCAGCCGCTCGAAAGCGCGGATGAAGGCTTCCTGGGTGAAGTCGCGCGCGAGTTCCTCGTCTCCCGCGAGGCGAAACGCCAGGCGGTAGATCCGGTCCACATTCGCCTCATAGAGCGCGCGCTGGGAGGGACGGTCGCCCATCCGTGCACGCTCGATCGTTGCGGCATCCGCTCGCTCGTTCACCCACCCACCGTTGGTTTGGCCGGCCGCGCGAGCGGCAGGGGACCGATCACGCGACCGCCCTTGGGACACGGGCTCCGCCGGAATGGTTGCGCGCCGCCGGGAGCGGCGCCATTGCCCTCGCCCACTGCGGCGAATGGGGCGCGGGATAAGGAAGTCGGGCACAGGGTCGCCGTTTGGCGAGCGGGGCGACAATTTGGCGCCCCATGTCCGCCACCCCCAACCCCCCCCAGACCGAGCACGACTCGGTCTGGTTGCGCTGGCTCATCGTCGTAGGCATCGCCCTCGCCATTGTCGCCTACGGTGCGCCGGCGGGAATCGCCCCCGAGGCGTGGCGCCTCTTCGCGATCTTCATCGCCACCATCGTCGGCTCCATCCTGCGCCCTGCCCCGGCCGGCGCCGTGGTCCTGTTCGGCGTCTGCGCGATCGCGGCGACGGGGGCGATGACGCCGGCCAACGCGCTCAAGGGGTACAGCGACCCGCTCGTCTGGCTGGTGCTGTGCGCCTTCTTCATCTCGCGCGGCGTGATGAAGACCGGGCTCGGCGAACGCATCGCCTACCTCTTCATCCGCGCCATCGGCCAGCGATCCATCGGGCTGGTGTACGCGCTGGTGGGGACCGACACGCTGCTGGCCACGCTCATCCCGTCGAACAGCGCGCGCGCCGGCGGCGTCATTTTCCCCATCGCGCGCTCGCTCGCCCAGGCGTACGACTCCAACCCCGGCCCGACGGCGCGCCGGCTTGGCGCCTACCTGATGATGGCGGTCTATCAGTGCGACGTCGTCGCCTGCGCGATGTTCATCACGGGACAGGCGTCGAACGTCCTCATCGCGCGCTTCGCCCGGGAGGTGAGCGGGGTGGAACTCACCTTCGCCAGCTGGATGCTGGCCGGGCTCGTTCCCGGGCTCGTCTCGCTGGCGCTGATCCCTGTCCTCCTTTTCCGGATCTATCCCCCCGAGGTCACGCACACCCCCGACGCCGCGGCCTTCGCCGGGCGCGCGCTCGATCGCATGGGGGCGATGTCGCGCGGTGAGCGCATGATGCTCGGCGTCTTCATTGTCGTCGCGCTGCTGTGGACCACGACGCGCTGGCACGGGATCAACTACACCGTCGTGGCGCTGATGGGGGTTTGTTTCCTCATCATCACGAAGGTCGTGCAATGGGACGACGTGATGGGCGACCGCGCCGCCTGGGATGTCTTCATCTGGTACGGCGGGTTGGTGCGCATGGCCGAAGCGTTAGGCGAGACGGGGATCACGAAGCGCTTTGCCGAAGTGGCCGCATCGCTGACGGTGGGATGGCAGTGGGGGTCGGCGCTCATCGCGCTGGTGCTGATCTACTTCTTTGCGCATTACGCCTTTGCCAGCATCACGGCGCACGCCACGGCGATGTTCACGCCGTTCCTCGTGGTGGTGATTGCGGCCGGCGCCCCACCCGCGCTCGCCGTGCTCGCGCTCGCCTTCGCGTCGAACCTGGACGCCGCGCTCACGCACTTCGGGACGACGACGTCGCCGATCTACTTCGGTGCGCGCTACGTGAGCCAGCGCGAGTGGTGGCGCCTGGGCTTCGTCACCGCGTGCACGACGATCCTGATCTTCGGGACGATCGGTCCGTTGTGGTGGCGCATCCTGGGCCTCTGGTAGGGGCAGAAGACGAGAGGACGAGAAGACGGGAAGACGAGGAACGGTGGGGGGGCTTACCAACCTCGAATCCCGCGCCGTACACTAGCCCGCACTCGTCCTCTCGTCTTCTCGTCCTCTCGTCTTCTCGTCTTCTAGAGTCTCGTGCGTCGCCCTCACCTCTCGCTGCAAGACGACGCCGACGCGGCGCCACCGGTTCGCATCGACCAGTTGGAGACGCCGGCGGCGCTGGTGGACCTCGACACGCTGGCGCTGAACCTGGACCGGATGGCCGAGTATTCAGCATTGCACGGTTTGTCGCTGCGGCCGCACGTGAAGACGCACAAGTCGCCGCGCATCGCGGCGCAGCAGCTGCGGCTGGGGGCGGTGGGGCTCACCTGTGCCACGCCGCGCGAGCTGGAGGTGATGTCCGACGTCACCGACGACCTCCTGCTCAACTACCCGCTCCTCGGCGCGCCCAAGCTCGCCCGCGCCCTGTCGCTCCCGCGCGACGTGCAACTGACGGTGGCCGTCGACTCGATGATCGCCGTCGATGCGCTCGCCGCCGCGGCGCGCATCATGGATCGCCCGGTGAAGGTGTACGTCGAGCTCGACCTGGGGATGCATCGCGTCGGGGTGCAGAGCGCGGCCGAGTCGATCGCGCTGGCGATGCGCATCGCCGAGCAGCCGCCGCTGCAGTTCGCCGGGATCACCTTCTATCCCGGGCACATCCGCGAACCGGTGCAGGGTCAGGAGGCGAAGATCGCCCGCCTGCGCGAGGAGCTGGCCGCCGCGCTGGACCTGATGGAGGCAGCGGGGATCCGCCCCGGCGTGGTGAGCGGCGGCTCGACGCCGCTCGCCTGGCGCATGCACGAGATCCCGGGCGTGACCGAGGTGCGCCCCGGGACCTACGTCTACAACGACCGCACCACCGCGGAGATCGGCGCCTGCAGCTGGGAAGACTGCGCCTTCACCGTCCTGGCCACCGTGGTGAGCACCGCGGTGGCGGGGCAGGCGGTCATCGACGCCGGCACGAAGGCGTTAGGGCGCGAACCGATGCGCGGCGCGACGGCCGAGGGCTTCGCCGCGCTCGTCGACCGCCCCGAGGTCACGGTGCAGCGCATGTCCGAGGAGCACGGCATTCTCGACCTCTCCAGGACGTCGTGGCGCCCGCGCGTGGGCGACGTGGTCCGCCTCATCCCCAACCACGTCTGCATCGTGGTGCACCTCAACGACGTCATCCACGGGGTGCGCGGTGACGTGGTGGAGGCCCGCTGGCCGGTCAGTGCCCGAGGGCGGGAAGGAGCGCCGGCAGGAGACGCATAGCGGGAACGACCAGGCGCGCTTGCACCTGCACGCGCCTCCCCACCACGAGGAAGATCGGGTTCAGCACGTCGATGCCGCGCGCCACGCCGACGCCATGCGCATGGCTCGGCACGTCGAGTTCGCCGCTGAACGCCACGCGCCCGCCGATCCCCTCGCCATCCATGCGCCGCAGCGCGCAGCGCGTGACCATCTCCACCGCGTGATCGCGCAGCGTCAGCACTCCCACCACCTGGAGGTCGCCGTTGTCGCGCGTCACACGGCGCGAGGCAAACGTGATGAGGGGGAACCGCGCCGCGTCAAGGAAGGAAGGGCCGCGCAGGTGCCGGTCGCGCATGGCAAGCCCGGTATCGACGCTCGCCGCCGCGACGTCCACGCGCAGCGTGGCCCGCTCGATGTCGGTGTCGGGGAGGAGCAGCTCCCCCCGCAGCTTGTTGAAGTGCCCGTCCACGCGCAATGGCCCTAACCACGCGGTGAAGGTGACGCGCATGGTTCGCTCGTCGAGGGCGAAGCGCGTGGGATCGCGCAGCGTCTCGCGCACCGGCTCGCGCACCGGCTCGCGCACCGGCTCGCGCACGGATTCGCGCATGGGCTCGCGCATCGACATCATTGGCGCGGCGCGCCACGATCGATCCATCGCGCGATCGTGGTGAGCTGGTTGGCGGTCAGCGGCTGCGCCGCGAGCGGCATGCGACTCACGCCGGCTCGCGCCGTTTCGTCGCTCCCCAGCATCTTCATCAGCCACGAGCGCGCCGAGGCGCCGGGTATCACCAGCGTGTCGACCGGGTTGAGCCGCGCGCGCCGGAGCACGAGCGCGTGATGCGACGCAGCGGTGCTGAGGTCGAGCCCTGCCTGACGAGTCGCCGCCGAATGGCAGCCGCCGAAGGCGCAACGCCGGTCGAGAATTGGCTGGACGTCGTGCACCAGCGTCGGTGCGTCCACAACCGCATCGGGGAGCCCGAAGCTGATGACATCGGGCTCGGTGAAGTCGACGCACGCAACACTCCACACGACCGCTGCAAGCGCCCCCGTGCCGACGGCGGTGGCGCGGCGCAGCGGCGCGATCATCGGCCGGCTCCGGTCGCACCGTGCGCGGCGTCCTTCGCGGTGAACGCCACGAGGGCGCGCACCGTCGCCACGCTCCCCGGTGCGAAGAACAGCTCACTGGCGACACTCATGCGCGACGTCACCGCCACCCGCATCCCCGCGCCGAGGTGGGGGCGCGTGTCCTCGAGCTGCAGGATGGGGTGGTCGGTGTCGCGCGTGCCAGCCGCGGTGCGCACGCCAATGTCGAAGCGCGAACGATCGACGCGTCCCCCCGCCAGCAGCCACGCCTCGCCGCGCCCGGCGCGAAACGTATGCGTCCCCATCAGCTCGCCGGCCATGAGGCGCGGGACAAACCAGTCGTTGCTGTCGTTGCCATGACAGACCCGGGCGTAGTACACGGCGAGGTCGCGCCCGCGATTGGCCATGGTCCGCGCGTTGCACGTGATGCTCCCCTCGACGCGCCCGGCCACCAGCGACAGGCGCGGCGCCAGTCGCACGCCACGCCAGGTGACCACGGTGCGCGACGCGGCGAAGCCCCAGAGGTTCGCCCTGGCGTCGCCAACCGTGAGCGGAGGGACCCACGACGCCTCCAGCGTGACCACGGCGGTGCGCACGGCGATGCGCGGCCGCGGGAGGACGCTGGCAAGGTTGGTCGTCTCCGGCTTGTCGATTCCGGGACGGCGTTGCGCTTCCGACAACCTGGGGATCCAGCTCGCTTCCATCCCCACCGACCAGCGACGCCCCTCCGCCACGGTGCCTAACGGGGAGAAGGCCATCGTCGCCGAGTAGTACGCGAGCAGCCGCCC
Organism: Gemmatimonadaceae bacterium; assembly: GCA_020852815.1. Taxonomy (NCBI): domain Bacteria; kingdom Pseudomonadati; phylum Gemmatimonadota; class Gemmatimonadia; order Gemmatimonadales; family Gemmatimonadaceae; species Gemmatimonadaceae bacterium. The sequence goes on from JADZAN010000015.1 coordinate 41,825, forward strand.
TTCGGGTTCCGACGCGCGGTGCACCTGTTCCACCCGCCCCTGCGCCCCTGCCGATGTCGCGTTCATCATCAGTGCGCTCCCAACGGCTCGGGCCACGCTTGCCACACTCGCTACGCGCGCCACACTCGCTACGCGCGAGAGGGGAACACACCGCCGCCGATCCTTTGCCTGCTCCACCCCCACGATCGACGACGGCGTGCCCAGACCTCGCATGCGGCGCATGACGCGCGGCTGTTCCTACGGCACCACGACGGTGCCCGACATCCCGCTATGCAGCGTGCAGACGTACGCAAAGCTCCCCGAGTTGTTGAACGTCCGGGCGACGGAGGTATTGGACGTGTTGCCAATTCCGCTCGGCGCGCCGCTCGTGCCCTGGAAGTCGACGTTGTGCACGACGGACGAGAAGGTCCACGTCACCGTTCCCCCTTTCGCGAGGGCCACGTCCTTCGGGGTGAAGGTGTTGTTGCCATCGTTTGCGGTGACGGCGACCGCCGAGGGAAGCGCGCCGTTGACGGTGATGGCGCTCGTCGTCGATTTCGTGACGCCGTTGAGGGCGCCGGTGACGGTAATGGTCGCCGTCCCCGCGCTGATCCCGAGGACGACGCCGCCCTGCGACACGGCGGCAACGGCGGTGTTGTTCGAGCTGTAGGTGAACGTGGTGGCGGCGAGCGACGCACCGGAGGCGTCGCGCCCAGTGGCGGTGAGCGTGGTCGACGCTCCGGCCGCGAGGTTCGCGGTGGCCGGCGTGACCTGCACGTTGTCGAGTGTCGATGCCGGAGGCGGGTTGGTCGTCCCGCCGTCGCCCCCGCCCCCGCACCCCGCCAGCAGCAACGCGGCGGCCAGCAGCACGAATCTCGGAGCCGATGCGAACACGAGGACCCTCCCCAGGCTTCTCCAGTGGTGGCGATGCGCGCGGCCGGCGAGGCCGTACAGCGGTGAACGGAGGCGAAGCTAGGACTCCTCCCGCATTGCCCACAACGCGCGCGCGGTGAAGGCGCGTGCCGCGCCGGTGAACGGACCGGCGGGGGCGGTGAAGGCGACGGCAAACGGGGCGCCGACCAAGGGCGTGAACGCGGCACCGCACGTACATCGCACGCGCATCGCACGCGCACGGCACGCGGCACCGCACGCGCACGGCACGCGGCGCCGCCCGCACACGGCAATCGACGTCAGGCGCCGATCAGCTCGCGAACCCTCGCGCGATAGCTCTTCCCGGTCTGCACCCGCGTCCCGTCGGCCAGGACGATGATCCAGTCGCCCTGGAACCAGGGTTGGAACTCGCGGATGCGCTCGACGTTCACGATCGCCGAGCGATGGACGCGCACGAAGGTTCGCGCGGGGAGGCGCTGTTCGAGGTTGGAGAGCGTGGCGCGATGCTCGAAGACCTGCTTCCCCACGTGCAGTCGCGCCACATCGTCGGCCGCCTCGACCCAATCGATGTCCTGCATGCGCAGGTAGAGCATGCGATCGCCCACGCGCACGGTGAGGCGATCGGCGCCGGCGCGCGCCGACTCCACGGCCTGCATCGCGCCTCCGAGGTCGCCTCCCTTCCCGGCGCGCGAAGGCGCGGCGGTCTCGCCGGTCGTGGTGAGGCCCCCGTCCGCGGGGCGCAGGAGCCTAACGACACGATCGATCGACCGTGCCAGGCGCGTGCGGTTGACCGGCTTGAGAAGATAGTCGACGGCGTGCACCTCGAAGGCGGCCAGCGCATGCTGATCGTACGCGGTGACGAAGATGACCGCCGGCATGCGATCGGCACCGACGCCGCGCACCACGTCGAAGCCACCCCCCTCGGGCATCTGCACATCGAGGAGGACGAGTTCCGGCGCGTCGGCGCGAATGCGCGCGATGGCCGAGGCGCCGTCGCCGCACTCGCCAATCACCTCGATGTCGTCGCGCGCCGACAGGAGCGACACCATGTGCTCCCGCGCGAGCGGTTCGTCGTCGATGACGAGGGTGCGGACTGGCGCGAGGGGCATGGGATGAAGCTACACGCGGGGGAAGTGGCCGGGGCGGTGGCGGCGCGCGTCTCACCGCGCTTCAGCGCGCTTCACCGCGCCTCAGCGCATCGCCATCCCGGCCGACACCAGTCGCGGGGCGGGGTCGGTGTGGAAGGGGATGGTGATCGCGACCTCGAAGCCGCCGTCGACGCGCGCCCGGGCGATCAGGCGGTGTGCCTCGCCATAGAGGGAGGTGAGGCGCGCCCGTGAGTTGGCCAACCCGACTCCCTCGCGCCGGGTGACGGGATCGGGTTCGCCCACGCCGTCATCGCGCACCACCAGCTGCAACGCATCATCGACGCGCGACGCGGTCACGTCGACCATCCCGCCCGAGGCGCGTGGCCCGATGCCGTGCTTGATGGCGTTCTCCACCAGCGGCTGCAGGATGAGGTTGGGGACGAGCGCCTCGCGCACGCCGTCGTCCACCGTCAGGTGCACGACGAGCCGCCCCTGGAAGCGCTCCTGCTGGATGTCGAGGTAGTGCTCCAGCACCTCGATCTCGCGCCACACGGGGACCTCCTGCTCGGCAGCGCTCCCCAGCGAGATGCGCAGCAGCTCGCTCAGCCCGTCGACCATCCGCTCGGCGCGGTCGGGGGCGCGGTGGATGAGTGCCGTGATGGCGTTGAGCGTGTTGAACAGGAAGTGCGGGTGCAGCTGCAATTTGAGCGTCTGGAGTTGCGCCTGGTCGAGCTGCGCTTGCAACTGCTCGCTGGCGCGCGACACCTCGGCATACCGGCGCCACACGCGCTCCTGCCAGCGCGTGGCATACGTCGCCACCGCACCGGCACAGGCCAGGAGAAAGAGCCGCGCCCCCTCGTCCAGCGGCGACACCCCGTCGCTCCCCAGCGCCTGCACCGGGCTGTGGACGATGGCCAGGTCGCCGCTGAGCGCGAAGCCGACCACGAGTGCCGCGTACTCCGCCACGGCCAGCGCCGAGACAAAGGCGGCCTTGCGCGTGCTGGAGGCCACGGGAAGGGCGGCGAGGATGACGAAGTACGCCGTGATGATCGGCGTCTTGAGCGCCAGCATCGGCGTCGACGCCAGCGCGTAGCCGCCGATGATGCAGCTGACGGCGGTGATGTCGAGCACCGGGTTCACCACGCTCAGCCACGGCGGAAGGCGCCGGCGCCGGTGGAAGAGCGGGACCTGCACCACCGCCCAGGCCAGCGTCGGGACGATGATCGCGACGTTCGTCGCGTTGAGCGCGGGCGTCAGCGACGGCGCATACAGCAGCGCCGCCCCCCCCAGGAGGAGGACGACGATGATGCGCACCACGTTGAGCGCACGCTCGGCGCGATCGCGCTCGACGGCGAGGACCTCGCCCGGCGCCGTCGCGTACGGCACCGTCGGGTCTCGGCGATCGGAGGCTCGGGATGTCACGCTGCAATACTTCACCCGAGCCGCGACCATGGCCAGTGACGCGCCGTCGCCGCCTACTTCCCCAGCCAGTAGCTCAGCTTGAGGAGGAAGACGTTGCGCGCCGGGTCGCGAAGCGGTGAGAACACATCGCGCGTGGCCGAGAGATCAGCGAAGTCGGCGCCGCCCTCGCGCTGCTGCTGCCAGACCAGGAAGAGCGTCGATCCCGGGCGGTACTCCCAGCGCAAGACCGCGTTGCCGCGCAGCGATCGCACCAGGAAGTCCTGCTCGGCGAGCGAGAATGCCGGCGCCGCCCCGCTCCCGTCGGGGTCGATCACGATCGGTTGCCCGGTCGCCTGGGCATCCCTGGTGACCACACCGCGGTCGCGGCCATAGAAAGCGAAGGCGAAGTCGCCGGGGGTGGTGAACTCCTTGTACCGGGCAAAGCGCCCCGACGCCACGAACGGCTGGGCCCACAGCTGCAACGTGAGCGTGGGCGAGAAGGTCCACTCGGCGCGCGTCTCGATCGACAGCTCGCTCTGGTCGATGTCGCCAAAGACCCAGCGCGCGCCGTAGGTCGCGGTGGCCAGCGGGTCGCGCACCTCGGTGACATACTGGTCCACGTCCCACTGTCGCACGAACTGCGGTTGCAGCTGGAGACGGATCGCGCTCGTGGGCCGGAACTCGGCGCCGAGCGAGACGGTGTGGCGCCACTCGCCCTGTGCGTTGCGGTTGTACTCGTATTGCAGCTCCCCCACCACGCCGCGGCGCGTGTCGGAGGTGAGCGAGCCTTGCAGCTGCCACTCGCGCGGCTTGCGCGTGAGCGGGCCGCCGCGCAGCAGTCGGTCATCCACCGTCTCCGGCTGGACGAATCCCCAGAACGAGTAGCCCCAGAAGCTGTTCAGGAGCCCCGACGAGAGCACCGACACGCGGCGCTCCACCACGTCGCCGTCGAAGTTGGCCGCCTGCGTGCCGTACACCTGCACGTCGTAGTTGCGCAGGTACCGCCCGATGGTCGCCTCGCGATACTGGATGGCGCCCGACAGCGAGCGGAAGTCGGCACGCGTCTGGAAGCCCAGGTCGTTCACCTCGAAGCCCGGCGAGGTCTCCTCGTACGTCAAGGAGCCCAGCCAGTGAAGGCCGCCGGTCCGGGCAAACGACAGCGTGCCGAAATAGCCGGCGAGCGAGCGGCGCGTGGTGTCGAGCGAGATCGACTCGGCGTCGGGGCGCTGGTAGGCGCGGATCGGAGAACGCTGCAGTGCGCTCATCACCCGGCGATCGCCCGCCACGCGACTCCCCGCCATGAAGCCGCTCAATGCCCACGTGCGGTTCCCCCAGCGATGCTCGAAGTCGGCGCCGCTCACCAGCGCGTTGCGCACAAAGAGCGGCGCCAGCGCCGAGTCGTGCAGGTTGCGCTGCACCCCGGTGAGCACCCCACCCACGACCGTGTTCCCCTCGCGGAAGTCCTGGCGCAGGCGCGTGACCATGAACTCGGTGCGCGGCTCCACGATCGCCGACCCGCGCTCCCCGCTGGACAGGGAGTAGCGCCCATGCTCCTCGCGCGTGAGCGCCCCCAGCAGCCCTAACGAGAGTCCGCGTCGCGTCTTGCCGGAGAGCTTCGCCGCCGCGGCAATCTCGCTTTGGGCCGGGATGTCGCTGTGCACGGCGCCCAACGCGTCGAGCGAACGGCGCGGCGCACGCCCCACGCGCCGCGTGTAGAAGAAGTTGCTCGGGTTGTTGTCATTGAAGGTGACGCTCTGCCCGAAGCGGAAGATGTCGACCCCCTCCAGGAAGAAGGGACGACGCTCGGGAAAGAAGACCTCGAACGCCGTCAGGTTCACCACGGCGGGATCGACCTCCACCTGCCCGAAGTCGGGGTTCACCGTCGCCGTGAGGGTGAGCCCGGCGGGAAGGCCGTACCGCACGTCGGCGCCCACGCGCCCGGACACTTTGGTCGGATCGTGGAACGGGTCGCCAACATCGCCCGGCGTACGCGCCAGCTGCGAGGAAACGTAGGGGAGCACCTCCAGCCGGCGCGGGACCGCCAGCGAGTCCAGCCCGACCAGGTCGCCGTAGCGCGACACCACGCCGGGATTCTCCGGCGGCATGGGCGACCAGACCGAGATTTCCTGGTTGCGCGCCGTGATACGCCCGAACTGAATCCCCCACTTCGACACCCCGTCCGTCCCCACGGAAAAGCGAAGCTGCGAGAGCGGGATCCGCACCTCGGCGCTCCACCCCAGCGAGTCGACGTGCGCCGCGCTCGCCCACACCGCATCCCACAACGGGTCATTCTCGACGTCGTTGTAGCGGAACTCGTCGCGCTGCAGCCCCCGCGGCGAGACAGCGAAGACAAACGCGGTCCGGCGATCGAGGTACGAATCCAGCGCGATCCGGATCCAGTCGGAGTAGATGTCGTCGGAATCGCGACGGGCGATCTGGCGCGCGATCGAGTCCGGGCGCGGGTCGAACATCCGGACCCCGACGTAGATCGCGTCGCGATCGTACAGCACGCGCCCCTCGGTTCGATACGATGCCTTGGCCCCCGGGTTCGGGCGCGACTGGAGAAAGTCGGTCGCCGGTTCCGCGCGGCGCCAATCATCCTCGTTCAGCCGCCCATCTACGCGAATCGCCCCCGTGCGCCACTCGGCGCGCATCGTGGGGCGAGGAAGCGAGTCAGCCTGCTGACCATGGGCTACTGCAGGTAGAACGGCGGTCGAGCACCCCGCCAGGATCAAGCGGCGGGCGAGAGACATCAGCATGTCGCGGAAAGGCGAAGGATTGGGGGGAGATCGCAGCGGCCGTGACTCGTCCGCGGCACCACGAACGCCCCGCACGCGAAGTTGGCGCGTGGTGAACGGCGCGCCCAGTCGACGCAAACGCATGATTGCGAACGCGGTATCAACCTATTGACTCGCAATGTCTTGCGACACCGCCGAACCACGTTCACCGAAGCGGCGCAGCGCGAACGGGGTCAGGTCGAACGCGCATGTACCGCTGGTCAACAGGTCGGCCGTAATCTCACCGATCACGCTCGCGAACTTGAAGCCATGACCCGAGCACGGGCTCAGGACCAGGACGTGCTCGGAGCGCGGGTGCCAGTCGACGATGAAGTGAGCGTCGGGAGTCATCGTGTACCGGCAGGTTGCCCGCTCCCGCGGGTGCCCCTTGGCGAAGGGGACGAAGCGACGCAGCAGGTCGTAGATCTCGGCGTCCTCGGCCTCGGACACGGGATTCTCGCCCGGCAGCCGTCCGATGGCGTCGCCCCCGTGGTGGATCCCGATCTTTACACCGTCGCCAAGGTCGGGCTTGGTATAGAAGAGCGTCCCGTTCTCCAGCTCCCAGATCGAGACGGGCATGCGCTGCGGGGTGTGGTACTCGGGAAAGCGCGCCGGGTCGAACCAGTGAATCGTGCGCGGTTCCACCCTGAGGAGCTTCCCGATGTCGGGGAGCAGGTCGCCCACCTGCGCCCCCGCCGCTACCACCAACTGGCGTGCGTGAACCGTTTCCTCGCCCAGCCGGAGCGTCACACCGTTGGGCCCACTGTCCCACCCCTGGATTCGCGTCTCCAGGTGCAGGTCGGCCCCGTGATGGGCGGCCAGTTCGAGGTGCGCCTGCACGATCGCCTCCGGAAGGAGGATTCCGGCGCGGTGCTCCAGCACCCCCACCATGTCGTCCAGTGGGGAGAACGCCGGATAGCGACGGTGCAGGTCGCGGGCGGTGAGGAGTTCGTGCGGGAGTTGATGTTCCTCGGCGCTGAGACGAGTCCCGCGCACCAGGGCGCCGTCCGCGGCGCCCACCATCAACCCGCCGGTCCTGATGAAGAAGGTGCGGTCACCGGCGGCGCGCTCCAACTCTCCCCACAGCGCATAGGCCCGTTGCACCAGCGGGACGTAGAGCGGGTGCTCGTGATAGGCCTCGCGAATCATCCGCGACTTGCCGTGGGACGACCCCACGGCGTGCGGCGGTGAGTGCAGGTCGATCCCGATCACCCGCTGCCCGCGCTTCGCCAGGTGGTACGCGGCCGCCCCGCCCATGGCGCCGAGTCCGAGAATGGCGACGTTGTACGACCTGCTCACAGGGTTGCCGAGGTATCGGGTGCGAGGGGGCGCGTGAAGAACGGGCGGCGTTGCAGTATCGTAGCGAGTGCCGGTCGCGGGCGGAACGTGACGTACGCCATGCGGCGGGGCACAGCGGAAGTGTTAGTTCTTCCAGCGAGCTATGCCGGTCGACCTTCACGCGCGCGCCCTGACGACATTTCACGCCATTCACGAGCACTCTCCCTCCCCAGTATCGGGTGGAGCGGGGAGGGCGCTGCATGCCGTCGTCGCGTGGCGGCTGTGGGGGGGGCGTGCGCGTCACGGGGTCACGCTGCTCGAGTTGATGGTGGTGCTGGCGCTGCTCGCAGTCGTCGCCGCCTTCGCGCTCCCGGCGCTGGCCCCTCCCCCGCCACGCGGGGCGACCGTGGCCGACGCCGTTCGCGCGGCCCGAAGCGCCGCCGTGGCGCGGGGGCAGCTCCTCTCGCTTGCCGTCGACGCTGAGGGCGTGTGGGAGGTACGCGCGCTCCCCCCCGACGATTCGCTGCGCCTGACGGGAGGGGCGCTTCGCACGCCGCCGACGGCGCCCTTCCGGCTGCAACTCACCCCCCTCGGCGCCTGCGTCGCGGTGTCACGCCTCCCCGCCGAGTTGGCGGGATGGGATGCCGCCGGGTGCACGGCGCCGGGCATCGCTGCGCAGGCAAACGCGCGTCGCCCGTTGCGCGAAGGAGGGAGATGACGCTCCTCGAGGCGCTGGTGGCGCTCGTGATCCTCGGGCTGTCGGCAGTGGGATACCTCGACGTATTCCGCACCTCCAGCGGCGCGGTGCGCGACGCCGAGGAGTGGGGACGCATCGTGGCGATTGCCGAGTCGGCGATGGAGGGGGCAACGCTGGGCGATGCGTTGCAGGCGGATCGTGGGAGCGTGTCGCCGCTCGATCGGGGCGACGGATACCAGGAGCGCATCGCGGTGCAGCCGTGGAGTCCCGGCGTCTCGCAGGTCGTGGTCACCGTGACGTCGCCGCGCGGGACGACCTTCACGCTGCGTCGGCTGGCGCGGGAGCGTCGCCCGTGACACGTCGTCGCTGCCGAGCGTTTGGCGGCTCGCGCACCGTGCGGGCAACGCGCGGCACGCGAGCTACGCGGGCCACCCGCGGCTTGCGCGCCGCCTTCACGCTGCTCGAGGTGATGGTCGCGCTGGTGGTGAGCGGGTTGGTGGTGACGCTGGCGTACGCCACCACGCAGGCGGGCTTCGACACCGAGTTGCGCCTGGGCGAGCATCGCGATGGTACGGAGCGGGTCATGGCAGTCCGCGCCCTGCTGGGCGATGCGCTGCGCCACCAGGAGGAGGGGCTGCGGGGGGGCGACGTGGTCTTCGCCCTCGCCGACCGCGTGGCAGATGACGGGAGCGCTGCCGACTCGCTGGCCTTTCTCTCGCGCGGCATCGCGGCGCCCTATGGGACGGGGGTGGCGTGGCGCGTGGCACTCTGGCGTTCGCACGACACGCTGCGCGTCGAAGCGCGTCCCACCGAAATGCGCGACGCCGGGCGGCGCGACCCCACGGCGCGCGACGCCTACCCCACGGCGAGCGACGCCGCCGTCCCGCTCTCGGCCTCGCTTGCCGGGGTCACGGGGGTGGATGTGCAGGCGCTGGGACGTGGGGTGACCGCCGCGTGGCGCTCGCAGTGGCCGGAGGGCGACGTGGCCCCGGACGCCGTGGCCCTGGTGGTGCAGCGCGCCGGCGCACCGTCGTTGCAGCTGCTGACCCGTCGCGGCCTGGAGCGTGCCCCGTGACCGCGCCGCCGCCAGTTGCAACGCTCGCCCGCCGGCGCGGGGTAGCGCTCGTCCTCGTCCTCTGGCTCCTCGTCATCCTCGGCGCCATCGGCGCGTCCGTGGTCGCCAGCACGCGCGACAGTTCGCGCCTCACCGCCAACGCGCGCGCCCGCGTGGTGGCCCGCTACGCCGCCGAGAGCGGGATCGAGGCCACCCTCGCCGCGATCGACGACTCGCTCGCCGTCCTCACCGACAGCGTTGCGCGGCGCGCCTTCCTCAATGCGCTGGAACCGTCCAACCGCGCCGACGCGGTCACGCTGGGCGACGCGCGCTTTGCCGTGGCCATTGTCGACGCCAGCGCGCGGCTGGACGTGAACGCTGCCCCCGAGGAGCGGCTGGCACGGCTCTTCTCGCGCCTGGGCGGCGCGCCGCGCGGCGAGGCGCTGGCCCGCGCCATTCGCACCTGGATCGAGCGCGACGGCCGCACCGTGCACCCGATTCGCTCGCTGGAGGAGCTGCGCACCATTCCCGGGGCGGACGACGAGCTGTTGCAACTGGCGGCGCCCTTTCTCACCGTCGACGGCGACGGGACGATCAACCGCGCCGCGGCCAGCGCCGAGGTGATGGACGCCGCGTTCGGCGACGTGCGTGACGCGCCATCTCGGTTGGTGGTCATCTCGCGGGGATGGCTGCACGGACACGCCATGACCCACGAGATTCAGGGCGTGTACGCCATTGCCGCCGACCGTCTCGTCCTGGTGCACTGGCGGGAGCGTCCCCTGTGATCCGCATCACGACCACCGCGAGCCATTGTCTGTGAGCCCACGCGTTGCCCTCGAGCTGACCCCCGAGCACCTCCGCGCCGTCGTGGCGTCGGGGTGGCGCGACGTGGCGCTGCGCACCGTGGAGGTCGCGTGGAACCCCGCCGAGCCCGATGGCGCCATCGCGCGGCTGCGCGAACAGGTGGGGAGTGTCGATGCCATTGCGGTCGCCGTGGGGCTCGGCTTCCTGCACGTGAAGCGGGTGGAACTCCCGCCGGCGCCGCACGCCGATCGCGAGCGGATCCTCGCGCTGGAGGGCGATCGCTTCTTTGCCGCCAGCGCCCCGGTGACCGTCGCCCTTGCACCTGGCGGAACGGTGGCGTTCGCCGTCGATGCCGATGCGCTGGAGCGGTGGACCCTCGCGGTGGAGCGCTGGGCGCCGGTGGTGCGCGTGGACGCCGCGCCGGTGGCGCTGGCGCGGGCGCTGGCGCACGGCGGCGCGACCATCGCGGGCGACTTCGCGCTCGACGCGGGAGCGGGGGAACATGGGGTGGTGACGCTGCGTGGCGGCGAGTTGGTGTCGGCGCGCCGCATCCCGCGCGCCGCCGGTGTCCCGTCAGGCGCAACGCTTCCCCCCGGGGGCGCCGTGCCGGCCACGCACCTGGCGGCGTGGGGGGCGCTGCTGGGCGAGGACGAGGATGAGCGGGGAACGCTCGCGCCCACCGCGCGGCGGCGGCGCTTCGCGGCGCGGCGGCGGCGGCGCCTGGCCGTGGCGGTCGTGGCCGCGGTGGCCGGCCTCGCCTTCGCGCTCCTCGCGGCCGACCGGTGGCGCTCACGCACGCTGCAGGCGCTCGAGGCGGAGGTCGCGTCGCGGCGCGAGGCGGCGGCCCCCGGCGAGGCGGCGCTGGCGGCGCGCGCGCGCCTCGACCAGGAGGTCGCGATGCTCGGGCGCCTGGCCGCCAGCCGCAACGGCACCCTGGGGGCGCTCGCCGCCATCTCGGCCGCCCTCCCCGCCGACGCCGTCATCCAGGGGGCGCACGCCGTGGGACGCGACTGGGAGATCGACGGAACGGCGTCGAGCGCCGCCGCCCTCGTCCCCGCGCTCGACAAGGACGGACGCTTCGAGAACGTGCGCCTGCGCGCGGCCAGCTCGCGCTTCCGCGACGGCGCGCGCACGCGCGAGACCTTCTCCCTTGCCCTCCGTGTCCGTCCTGGCGCCTGACGCGCGCGAGCGCCGGACCATCGCCCTCGGGGGCGCGGTGCTCGCCATCGCCGCCTTCGTCACGATGGTCGTCCTCCCCACCGCCGCGCGCTGGCGCGACCGCGAGGCGATGATCGACGCCTTGCGGCGGCAGCGCGCGCAGCTCGTCGCGTTAGGCGCGCAGCGCGGCGCGCTGGAGGCGGCGGTGCAGCTGCGGTCGCAGCAGGCCGGAGCGCTCCCCGTGCGCCTGGTGCGCGGACGCACCCCGGCGCTCGCCGCGTCGGCGCTGCAGGCGCTGCTGCAGGAGTACGCCTCGGCCTCCCGCGTGAGCGTGACGCGCCTCGACGTCGCCAGCACGCCCGACTCCGGCGCCACCCCCGCCATCCCCGCGCTGGTCTCGGCGGTGAGCGACGTGTACGGCCTCGCCGACTTCCTGTCGCGGCTGGAGCATGGCGGGGAATGGGTGGAAGTGACCGAGCTATCGGTATCGCCCAACCCGTCGCTGCGCGGCGAGTTGTTGCAGCTGTCGGTGGCGATTCGCGCCCCGTTCGTCCTCGAGCCATGACGGGAGACCGCTGATGCGCCGACGCCGTGCCACACTCTTCGCCGTGGCCGCTCTCGGGGCGGTGCTGGGGGGGATCTTCCTCGTCCTCCCGCCCGCCGTGGGCAACGACGCCGCGCCCCCCCTCCTCGCCGGTGACAGCACGCCGGCGCTCCCCACCCTCGCCCCCGGCAATCCCGCGCTGGCCGAGGATGTGGTGATCGCCAACGTCTTCTCCCCGCGGCGCTCCCCGCCCACGTCACGCTACTCGCCCCCCGACGCTGCCATGGACTCGTCAGGCGGCGTGGTGGCCGACACGGCCGCGATGGGCGTCCCTCCGCAGGGTGCGACCGGTGAACCGCAGCTGCTCGGGACGGTGGTCGGCGCCCGCGGGACGCAGGCGTTGTTGCAGCTGGACCCGCTCGGCGGAAGCGCCCGGTTGTACTCGGTGGGCGACCGCGAGGGCGGATATCGCGTGATCTCCATTGCCCCGGGCTCGGTCGTGCTGGCCGGTCCGCAGGGGCGCTTGACGTTGCGACTCGTCTCCCCGGAGGACCGCCCGTGAGGCGTTCCCACCATGTGGTACCAGACCGTCTCCATCGCGCGCGGCGCGGAGCGCGGCGCACGCTGACGCTCGGCGCGCTGACGCTCTGCACACCGAGGTTTGGCGCGCTGCTCGGTGCGGCGCTGGCAGCGGTCCCCTCGGCGCTCGCCGCCCAACAAGGCGCAGCCGCTGGCACGCGGCTCGACTTTCGCGATGCCCCGTTAGGCGACGTGATCCGGTCGCTGGCCGCGGCCATGGGACTCACGGCGGTCACCTCCGAGGTTCCGGCCGACGCGCGCATCACCTTCTCCACGCCGGCACCCGTGCCGCCAGGTGAACTGGGCGCACTGCTGGAGGGGATTCTCGAGTCCAAGGGACTCGTTGCCGTGGTGCGGGGGAGCGTGGCGCAGGTGTATCCCGCCGACAAGGCGCCGAAAACCGGGCAGGTGCGCACGGGACTCGACTTCCCCGATCCGCCCCCGTTCGGCCTCGTCACGCAGCTCGTCCCGTTGCAGGGAATTCGCGCCGACGAGGGGGCCACGGCGCTTCGGCAGGTGGCCGGTCCCGGGGCGAGCATCGAAGCGGTGCCGCGGTCCAACGCGCTCCTCATCACCGACCGCGGCGCCAACGTCGCGCGCTTCCTGGATCTCCTGCGCCGGCTGGACGAGAAGCCGCAGGGCGAGGCGGGGCTGCGGACCTACGTGGTGAACCTCAAGTATGCCAACGCCGACGACCTCGCCGAGTCGTTAGGTCAGCTGTTCGGGGTGACGGTGTCGCGCTCGGGGCGCCGTTCGCTGGACGATCTCGCCCTCTCGCGCACGCTGGAGTCGTTCCGCCAGCGCGAAGGCGATGCCTTCCGGATGCGGCGCGACGTCCCGCTGTCCGTCCCGCTGTCGGCGCCGGCCGCCTCCGCCGCCGGCGCGGCACCCAGCGACAGCGCCATGCCCGGAACGCCGGGGGCGCTCACCGGGCAGACCACGGTGGTCCCGCACGGGCCCTCCAACTCGCTCCTCATCCGTACCAGTCCCCCAAACTTCCCGCTGCTGCAGGAGACGATCCAGGCGCTGGATGCGCGGCCGGCGCAGGTGCTGCTCGAGGTCACCGTGGCCGAGGTGACGTTAGGCACGGGCGACCAGTTCGGCGTGGACTGGCGCAGCGTGGGGGGGAGCACCGACATCTCGTCCGGCAACCCCGACGCCGCCGACTCCAGCTCGCTCCGCGACTTCGCCGTGCGCGTGGTGACGCTGCGCAACGCCAACGTGCGCGCCATCCTGCGGGCACTCTCCACGCGTTCGCAGGTGCGCGTCCTCTCCACGCCGTCCATCCTCGCGGTGAACAACCGCGAGTCGCGTATCCTGGTGGGGAGCCGCGTCCCCTTCATCGCGTCGACGCGGCTGGGCAACGATGTCGCCATCGATCGCACCGTGCAGTTCGAGGACGTCGGGACGCAGCTGACGATCATCCCGACCATCAACGACGACGACTACGTGAGCGTGCAGATCCTGCAGGAGGTCAGCACCCTCACGTCGCAGACGATCCAGTCGGCGCTCAACGCCCCCGTCATCTCCACGCGCGAGGCGACGACGCGCACGGTGATTCGCGACGGGCAGACGGTCGTGATCGCGGGGCTCATCGGCGACAACCGCGAAGTGATCGAGAGCGGCGTCCCCCTCCTCAAGGACATCCCGCTCCTGGGCGCCTTCTTCAAGCGGCGCACCACCAGCCGCAACCGCAGCGAGGTCGCCATCTTCGTGACGCCGTTCATCGTGCGCTCCGACGCCGACGCCGACACCATCCGCGAACGTGTGCGCGGGCGGATCAACGGCGCGCAGCCGGGGGCGCTCGACTCGCTGTCCAACCTGCCGAAGAAGAAGCCGTGAACGGCGCCCGGGAGACGGGGGACGGGGGACGGGAGATGGTGACGGCGGAGGCGCTGCGCGTCGCCGCCATGGGCGAGCTCGCATCACGCCTTCCACCGGCATATCTCGAGGAGCATGCGCTGGTGCCGCTCGAGGTTGCGGCTGACGGTGCGCTCGTCGTCGCCGCGGGGCGTACGCCCGACGTCACGGTCACCGACGAACTGGCGCGGCTCTTTGCCCGCGCGGTTCGCGTGGTCGAGGCGCCGCCCTCCGATGTGCAGGCCGCGCTGCTGGGGGCGCGGCGGGAGACGATCGAGGGAGCAGGCGCCGGCGACGGCGTTGCGGCTGGCGACGCCGGGCTCGGCGACCTGCGCGCGCAGGCCAACGACGCCCCGGTGGTCCAGCTGGTGAACGCCCTCCTCGGCGACGCGCTGCAGCGCGGGGCAAGCGACGTCCACCTCGAATGCACGCGCGGCGGGTTGCGCCTGCGGTTGCGGCTGGACGGCGTCCTGCGCGAGGTGGCCACGTACCCCGCCGCGCTGCAAGGCGGCGTGATGTCGCGCCTCAAGCTGCTGGCCGGGCTCGACATCGCCGAGCGGCGACTGCCGCAGGATGGGCGCGCCCGCGTGAAGCTCGGGTCCCGCGAGGTCGACCTGCGCGCCTCGACACTCCCGGCGCTGCACGGCGAGAGCCTGGTGCTGCGCGTCCTGGACCAGGGGACGAGTGCCGGCGGCGTCCGCGACCTGGGAGCGCTCGGGATGCCGCCGGCGCTGCGCGTCGCCTTCGAACCGCTCGTCCTGCGATCGTCGGGACTCATCCTGGTTACCGGCCCCACGGGCTCGGGAAAGACCACGACGCTCTACGCAGCGCTCGCCAGGCGCAACGAGCCCGGGGTGAAGATCGTGACCGTCGAGGACCCGGTGGAGTACCAGGTCGCCGGCGTCACGCAGGTCCCCGTGAACCGCAAGGCGGGGCTTGGCTTTGCCAACGTGCTGCGGTCGATCCTGCGTCACGACCCGGACATCGTGATGGTGGGCGAGCTGCGCGATCGCGAGACCGCCGAGATGGCGGTGCAGGCGGCGCTCACCGGCCACCTCGTCCTCACCACGCTGCACACCAACGACGCCCCCGGCGCCATCACGCGCCTCATCGACATGGGAATCGAGCCGTATCTCGTGGCCGCGACCGTGCACGGTGTCCTGGCGCAGCGGCTGGTGCGCATCACCTGTCCGGCGTGCGCGCAACCCATTGCACCTGGCGATGCCTCGCTCGCCGGGCTCGGTGGCCCCCACCTGCGCAATTCCGCAACGACGCACGCCCGCCGCGGCGCCGGCTGCGACGCCTGCGGCGGGACCGGCTATCGCGGTCGCACCGGGATCTACGAGCTGTACGTCCCCGACGATCGCGACCGCCGCTTCATTGCCAGCCATGGGACCATCGACGAGATGCGCCCCGCCGGCCGGAGCTTCTGCGCCCCGTCGCTGCGCGAATCGGCGGCCATGCTGGTGCACGCCGGCGTGACGACCCCCGAGGAGGTGCGCCGGGTCCTGAGCCTCGAGGACGCCCCGACGCACGACGGCATGCCATCGTTTGTCCGCCGTGAACTGCCCGGCCATCGCGCCACCGCGGAGGGCGACGCGTGAGCCTCTCTTTCCGCTATCGCGCCGCCACCCCCGCCGGGGAGGTGGTCGAGGGGGTGGTGCAGGCCGACACGCCGCGGGGCGCGATGGACGAGCTGCGGCGACAGACGCTCGTCCCCGTCGATGTCGCGCCCATTGCATCTGACGGAAGCGGCTCGGCGACGCTGCCGCACTGGCTCGACCGTCGGCGCCGTGATGCCGCGCTGGCCACCGCCGCGCGCACCCTGGCCTCCATGCTTGCCGGTGGCGCCACCCTCGACCGCGCGCTGCGGTTCGCCGCCGACCACGCGCTGAGCACCGAAGTGGGGAGCGCCCTCAGCGCCGTGCGCAACGACGTGCAGCGCGGCGAGACGCTGGCCAACGCGCTGCGCGCGCACCAGGACGTCTTCGGGTCGCTCGCCCCCGCCGTGGTGCGCGCCGGCGAGGAGAGCGGGACGCTCGACCAATCACTGGCACGATACGCCGATCACGTGGAACGCGCGCGCGACCTGCGCGCGCAACTGCGTGCCACGCTCCTCTACCCCGCCCTGATGGGCGTCGTGGCCGGCGTGGGCATCGTCGTCCTCCTCACCTTCGTCGTCCCGCGCTTCGTCGCGATCCTCAACGACACCGGCGGGACACTCCCGCTCTCCACACGCCTCCTCATGGCCACCAGCGCCGCCGCCGTGCGCTGGTGGTGGGCGTGGCTGGCGTTAGGCGCCGTGGTGTTGGTGGGAGGGCGCGCCTGGCTCGCGGCCGCCGCCAACCGCGAACGATGGCACGCTGCACGCCTCGCGTTGCCTGTGGTGGGGACACTCGAACGCGCGGTGGCCACGGCGCGCTTCTCACGCACCTTCGGGACGCTGCTGCAGGGCGGGGCCCCGCTGCTGACCGCGTTGCGCGTGGGGCGCGAGGCGGTCGACAACCTCGCACTGGGCGCGGCACTGGAACGCTCGGAGCGCGCCGTGGCGCGCGGCGAACCGGTGGCCGGGTCGCTGGGGCCGGCACTCCCACCGCTCGCCACGCAGCTCTTCGCCGTTGGAGAGGAGAGCGGCTCGCTCGACGTCATGGCGCTGCGCGTGGCCGACACCTTCGACGCCGAATCGCAGCGCACGCTCCGCTCGCTCGTCGCGCTCATCGAACCGCTCCTCATCGTCGCCTTCGGCGCCATGGTGGGATTCGTCGCCCTCGCCATGCTCCAGGCGATCTACTCGATCAACGCCTCCGCGTTATGATCATTCGCATGCGCACTCGCTCGCGCCACCATCGACGTCCGCGCGGCTCGCGCGGCTCGCGCGGCTTCACGCTGCTCGAGCTCCTCGTCGTGATCATCGTGCTCGCGCTCCTGGCCGGGCTGGTGGCGCCGCAGATCTTCGGGCGCGTGGGCGAGGCCAAAACGACCACGGCGCGCACGCAGATGGCGCTGCTCGCGACGGCGCTCGACAGCTACCGGCTCGACAACGGCGCGTATCCGTCGAGCGAGCAGGGGCTGACCGCGTTGCGCGTGAAGCCGACGCGCGAACCCATCCCCGCCAACTGGAAGGGGCCGTACCTTCGCAAGGATGTCCCGCTCGATCCGTGGGATCGTCCCTACGCCTACCGCTCGCCTGGCGTGCGCAACGCGAACGGGTTCGATCTCATGACGCTGGGGAAGGATGGGAAGGAGGGGGGCGCGGGCGAGGATGCCGACCTCATCGGCCAGTGACGGCCGTCACGCCGTGACGCACGGCGCGGCGGGCGCTGGCAGTTTGGCACGGTGGCGTCCGTCGGCATTGTGCGCCGCCGCACGGACTGATATTGCAGCTCAGCCGTAGCGTTGGCGGGTTGCACGACGCGGTAACGTCAGGCGGATACTGATCGTCGAACCACGATCCACCTCGGTGCGCGATGTGCGCGCCATCAACACGGGGAGCAGGGGAGCTGTATGCGCCACACCGTGACGGAGCGGGAAGACGGAAACCTGGAGCAGCCGACGGGCGAATGGGCCGACGCGCTGGACGCGGCCGCCGAGTCGGCAGACGGCGCAGGCGTTAGGCAGGACGAGCGCCCGTCGCGGCGTCGCTTCTTTGCGCTCGGAGTGTCGATGGCGGCCGCGTCGATGGCGAGCACCGGTGCCGCCGCCGCGCAGCAGGGAACCAAGCCATCGGCCACGCGCACGATGGTCAAGCGACTGTTGCAGCAGCCGCCCAATCCCACCTTCGAC
The DNA here is from genome assembly GCA_020852815.1 of Gemmatimonadaceae bacterium. Lineage (NCBI taxonomy): Bacteria > Pseudomonadati > Gemmatimonadota > Gemmatimonadia > Gemmatimonadales > Gemmatimonadaceae > Gemmatimonadaceae bacterium. Next base: position 59,718 of record JADZAN010000015.1, read on the forward strand.
CCGTTCGGGAAGAACACGCCGCCCACGCAGAAGGGGTGGGACTCCGCGCTCACGCGCCTCGTGCGCCGCGTGACCAACGGCGTCACCGAGGAGGAGCTGAAGCTGGCGCGGAAGCTCGGCTTCGTCGGCTATCTCAACTACCACCTGGCGTACGCAAAGGTCGACGACGCCGTCGCCCAGAACTTCGTTGCCCAGAACTATCCCTATCTCGGGCAGACCGTCGACCAGCTGTACAACCTCGACCAGGGGATGCTGCAGAACCAGCTGACCGAGGCGACGCTGTACCGGGCCGCCTTCTCCAAGCGCCAGCTCTACGAGCGCATGGTCGAGTTCTGGAGCGACCACTTCAACATCTCGTTCTCGCAGGTCAACTACCTCAAGCTGGTGGACGACAAGGAAGTCATCCGCCGCCACGCGTTAGGCAAGTTCCCCGACTTGCTCAAGGCGAGCGCGCACTCGCCGGCCATGCTGGAGTACCTCGACAACACCCGCAACCGCCAGCGGACGCTCAACGAGAACTACGCGCGCGAGATCATGGAGCTCCACACGCTCGGCGTCGACGGCGGCTACACGCAGGTCGACGTGCGCGAGCTGGCGCGTGTGCTCACCGGGTGGACGCTCAACGGGCGTGGGACCTTTGCCTTCGACGCCTCGGGGCACGACTTCAGCGCGAAGACGGTCATGGGGCAGGTGCTCCCGGCAATGCCGTCGAGCGCCGGCGCCGCCGCCAAGAGCGAAGGCGACCAGATGCTCGACTTCCTGGTGAAGCACCCGAGCACCGCGAAATTCATCGCGAAGAAGATGCTGCGCTTCCTGCTGGCGTACGACCCCACGGCGGCGCAAGTCACCGCGGTGGCAGCGGTCTACACGCGCACGCAGGGCGACATCCCGTCGATGGTGCGCGCCGTGCTCACGCCGGCGAACGTTGCAGCTGCGGCGCCCAAGCTCAAGCGGCCGTACACCTTCCTCCTCTCCGCCCTGCGCGCGGTGAATCCGGTGGTGAGTGGGGTGACCGCGCCGCGCCGCGCCCTCACGACGCTCGGGCAGCCGATGTTCATGTGGGATCCGCCCGATGGCTATCCCGATCACGCCGACTACTGGGCGGGAGGCGTGCAACAGCGCTGGAACTACGCCGTCACCCTCGCCAACCTCGGCACGTCGGGCGAGATGACGCTCGACATTGCGCGCTTCAACGGCACCAATACGCACGACGCCATCATCGCCGCCATCGACAAGGCCGCCTTCGGTGGCGAGATGCCGGAGCGCCTCAAGGCGCAGCTCCTCGCCTACGTCAAGGTGCAGGCGACGCCGTCCGTACAGCGCGTGCGCGAGACGCTCTCGCTCGCGCTGAGTTCCTCGACCTTCCAGTGGATCTGACCCGGGACGCCCACGCGACCCGCTGCATCGTCACGTCACCGTCTCGCCACCGCCAGGACGCCCGGAGCCAACCATGAGCCACGACCTGCACGACGACTGCGCGTGCACCGAATACAACGAACTCGTCAGCCGGCGTGATTTTCTCGGGACCGCCGGCGGAATGTCGGGAGCTGCACTGTATGCCTGGGCCTATCCCGAGTGGCTCCCCAAGGTCTCGTTTGCCGATTCGTTCGCCAGCGAGCGTGATGTCATCGTCTCCGTCTTCCTGCGCGGCGGCGCCGACGGCCTCTCGTTATGCGCGCCGTTCGGCGACCCGCTCTACTACACGGGGCGCCCCACCATCGCCATCCCGCGCCCGGACTCCTCCTCGACTGCCACGCGCGGCATCGCCCTGGACAACTTCTTCGCCTTCCCGCAGGCGATGCGCTTCCTGGTCCCAGCCTATCAGGCAGGGAACCTCCTCGTGGTGCACGGCGCCGGGCTCACATACAACACGCGCTCCCACTTCGACGCCCAGCACTACATGGAAGTCGGAAAGGCCAACGACGTGAGCGTGAACACGGGATGGCTCGGGCGACATCTCGCGACCACCTCGCCCATGAAGAACGGCGCGGCGCTCCGCGGCATCGGCATCTCCGATGGCCTCGTCGATACGCTGAAGGGCGGCCCGCTCACCGTGCCGATGACGGATCCCGCCAACTACGGCATCTCCGGGAGCAGCTCGACGCGCAACGAGCGCACCTCGTGGCTCCAGGCCGAGTACACCGACTCGCTCGAGCCGGCAAAGTCCGCGGCGCTCAACGCCATCGCCACGATCAACCTCCTCCGCTCGCTCAACATCTCCGGCTACGCACCGGCTAACGGTGCGGTGTATCCCAACACCGGTCTGGCGCGCGGCCTCCGCTCCTCGGCGGCGCTCATCAAGGCCGATATCGGCGTGGAGGCGATCCACCTCGACATCGGCGGCTGGGACACGCACACCGACCAGAACCCGCTCACCGGCGGGATGGCGACGACAATGACGCAGCTGTCGCAGGCGTTAGGCGCCTTCTGGCAGGATTGCATCTCATCCGGGCTTGCGCAGAACGTCTCCGTCGTCGTCCTCTCCGAGTTCGGGCGCAACGTACGCGAGAACGGGGGGCGCGGCACCGACCACGGGCGCGGCACCGCGATGTTCGCCATGGGGCGCGGCATTCGCGGCGGGCGCGTCCTCACCAACAACTGGAAGTCGCTCGACCAGGCCAACCTCGTCGACAAGCAGGACCTCCCGGTCACCGTCGACTACCGCGACATCCTTGGCGAGATCATCCAGAACCGACTCGGCAACGCCAACCTCGGCACGGTGTTCCCGGGCTACGTGCCGTCGTTCAGGGGGGTAACGCAGTAGCTGGCTGGCGAGGGCGCCGAGAAAGCGCAGTCTCACGCAAAGCAGTTAAGCGGGGGCGCTCCATCAGGAGCCGCCCCCGCTTTCACATCCCCAGCCTTCGCCGAGCCAGCCCCCTCGTCTTCTCGTCCTCTCGTCCCCAGCCTTCGCTGGGGCAGGCTTCTCGTCTTCTCTACTGCACGACGTCCACTTCGCCCTCCATTCCGGGATGCAGCGAACAGACGTACTTGTAGAGGCTCACGGTGTTGAAGGTGCGGTTCACCGTCTGGCTGGCGACCTGTCCCGGGATGTCGGCGGGGGCGCCGGCGATTCGGTCGAAGATCACGTTGTGGGCGAGTGACGGGAACACGTAGCTCACCGTCCCCCCCACCTTGAGCGTTGCGTGGAACGGGGTGAAGCTCGTTCCCGGCATGTTTACCGTCACCGACGTCGGCGCGGGGGCCACGGTGACCGCGGCGCTTGCGGCCTTCCCCGAGATGGTGGCGGTGATGGAGGCGCTCCCGTTTCCCACCGCCGTCACGAGACCGGTGGCGGTGACGGTCGCGACGGCGGAGTTGGACGTCTTCCAGCTGGCGGCGGGGGCGCCGGCGATCGTGTTCCCCTGCGCATCCCTGGCCGTGGCCGCCAGCTGCTCGCTGCGTCCCACCAGCATCGTCAGGCTCGGCGCGTTGAGCGCAACCGACGCCACACCATCGGGGCCGGATGGCGAATCGCCCCCGCCGCCACACCCCGTCAGCACCAACGGGGTCGTCGCGAGCGCAAGGCAGGAGACGAGGGCGGCGGTGCGCGCCCCTAGGCAACGGGTCAACGTCATGGGTTCCTCCAGAGGTCGCTCAACTTGGCGGCGATCCCTCCCGACTCGCGGTGACTTCGCGCACGGCTGGGCATGCCGGGCCATGCTCGGCGCAGTACCAGCCATGATGATCGTGGAAGACCTGGTGGATCCCGCCCTCGCGCTCGTAGCGAACCCGGAACATCCCTCGCACCCGCGTGCGCTCGCCAGCGATCGACTTGTGGTCGAGTTCCTCGACGAAGATACGCTGCGGCCAGAGGTCGAACTGCAGGTCGGACGAGCGGGTTCCAGCCACGACAGGTGATGTGAACGGGGTGCGGTGCCGCGTGAGGCGTGCGAGCGGAGGTGTCGGAGGGGGAGCGAGAAAATAGCCGTCGCGATCGCGCCATGCAGGGTCGGGAGCGTCCCGGTTGCGGCCTTCGTCTCCCGGCGCAAGCTTGTGGCCGCCACAGCGTGCCGGTGTGCGCGCTGGAAGCCCTGCGCCTCACTGGCCCTCGCCCCCCGAATCGCCCTTTCGACTCGTCGTGCGCCACTGGCAGCTCCTCTCCGTCGCGCTGCTCGTCACGGTCGCCCTCCTCCTGCGCGCGGAGTACGCGCCGGTGCCGGCGCAGGTGTACCTGTTCAAGCCGCTCGCGACGATCCTCGTCATCGCTCTCGCCTTCCCGGCGGCGCGCGACGGCGGCGATCGTTACGCCCAGCTCGTGGCCATGGGGCTCCTGTTCTCGCTTGCCGGCGACGTCTTTCTCATGCTGCCGCGCGATCGATTCATTGCGGGGCTCGTCTCGTTTCTCGTGGCGCACCTGTGCTACATCGGCGCCTTCACGCGCGACGGTGGATTCTCGCGACAACTGACGACGGCGCTCCCGCTCGTCGCGATCGGTGCCGTCCTCCTGTCGCTCCTCTGGCCCTTCCTGGGTCCATTGCGCCTCCCCGTGCTCGTGTACATGCTCGTCATCCTGACAATGGCGTGGCAGGCGCTCGAGCGTTCGCGCCTCGATGCGCACGACGGGGCGTGGTGGGCGGCAGTGGGCGCCGTGCTCTTCGTGGCATCGGATGCGGCGTTGGCGCTGGTGCGCTTTCGCGCCGACTTCACGGGATCGCGAGCCTTCGTCCTCGGAACGTACTACCTGGCCCAATGGATGATCGCCACGTCGGCGCTCGTTCGTGCGGGGCAGCTCGCTCGTTAGGATCGGGTGACCCATGAGCATCCTCGTCGAAGCCTGCGTCGATTCGGTGCAGGGCGCGATTGTCGCCGAGCACTCCGGCGCCGGCCGCCTCGAACTGTGCGCCAACCTGGTCGAGGGGGGGACGACGCCCAGCGGCGGAATGATGCGCGCCGTGCTGCGCTGCGTCGGGATCCCGGTCTTTGCCATCGTGCGTCCGCGCGGCGGCGATTTCCTCTACGACGCCGCGGAGATCGAGGTGATGTTGCGCGATATCGAGTTCGCCAAGACGTGCGATATCCACGGCATCGTGAGCGGGGCGCTCAATCCCAACGGAACCATCGATGAGGACGGGACGAGCGCCTTGATCGAGGCCGCGCACCCCCTCCCTTTCACCTTCCACCGCGCCTTCGACGCCACGCGCGACCTCGACGAGTCGCTCGATGCGCTGCAGGCGTTAGGCGTGCACCGCGTCCTCACCTCGGGTGGGGCGGCGACGGCGACCGACGGGACGGAGATGATCGCCCGCCTGGTGCGGCGCGGGGGGAGCCGGATCACCGTGATGGCGGGGGGTGGCGTGCGACACGCCAACGCCGCCGGGATCGTGAAGGCCACGCGGGTGCGCGAGTTGCACCTGCGCGGTTCGCGGCGTGCCGACGGTCGCATGGCCTACCGCACGGCGCGCGTCCACATCGCCCGCCCCTTTGTCCCCGATGACTATGCGTGGGACATCACCGACGGCTCCGAGATCGGCGCGGTGGTGCAAGCGGTGGAGCGAGCGGTGGTGCCGGCGGGGGGAGCCGGCTGAGCGCGCGCCGGCCGGGCGCGTGCACGCCGGTCAGGCGGCGCCGCCTAACGGGGTTGCAGCGAGGCCTCCATGGCGTGCTTCGTGCTCGAGGAGCCACTGCTTGCGTTCCAGCCCGCCGCCGTAGCCGGTGAGCGAGCCGTTGCTCCCGATCACGCGATGGCAGGGGACGATGATCGAGATCGGGTTGCGACCGTTGGCCAGCCCCACGGCCCGCACCCCCTTGGGATTCCCGATCCCGCGGGCGATGTCGCCGTAGGAGACGGTCTGGGCGTACGGAATGTCGCGCAGCGCCATCCAGACGCGTCGCTGGAACTCGGTTCCGTCAGGCGCAAGCGGGATCTCGAAACTCAGGCGCGTCCCGGCGAAGTACTCGTCGAGCTGGCGCCGGGCGTCGGCAAAGTCGTCGTCACGGCGCACCCAGCCCTCCCCGCGCACGGGGCCGTGGGTGTGCGGCGTCATGTACAACCCCGTCAGGTGGCGCCCGTCGCCCGTCAGGAGCAACTCGCCGATGGGGGACGGCATGAGCGTGTAGTACACGGTGTGATCGGCGGTCATCGGGGTGGCTCCGGCGTCGGGACGGGATCGGTGTGGGCTCGGCGTGGGCTCGGCGTGGGCTCGGCGTGGGCTCGGCGCGGGAAGTGCATCGGTCAGGGGGCGGCGCGCGGGGGGCGGGGGGGCGCGGGAGCTGGGCGGGCGGCGGGGCGCGGGGTGGTGGTGGGCGGGGCGGCGGTGAGCGGTGGGGTGGAGCCGCTGGTCGTTGTTGCGACTGGCGGAACGGTTGGCGCTACGGTTGGTGAGGTGCCGCTCGCAGGCGCGGGCGAGCCGCTGGCGGCCGATCGCCACAGATGCATGGCGGCGTACGCACGCCACGGACGCCAACGCTCGGCGAGGCGCCTCAGCCGGGGCGCCGTGAGGTTCCCCGCCGCACGACGCAACACCAGGTCGTTGGCCGGGAAGGCGTCGGGCCAGCGCAGCGCACGCATCGCGATGTAGTGCGCCGTCCAGTCGCCGATCCCTGGGAGCGCGGTGAGGGCGCGTATGGTGCGCTCGGCGTCGCCCCCAGGGGAAAGTTGCAGGTCGCCGGCCGCCACGGCGCGGGCGAGTCCCAGCACTGCGTCGGCGCGCGCCGCCGGCATCCCTAACGAGGCAATGTCGCCGGTGCCCAGCCGGGCCAGCGTCGCCGCCGTGGGCATCAGGCGCGACAACGCCGGGTGTCCCCCGTCATACGGCTCGCCATAGCGGCCGACGAGACGACCCATCACCGTCGTGGCCCCGCGTACGCTCACCTGCTGCCCGAGGATCGCTCGCACGGCAAGCGCGAAGCCGTCGAGCGTCCCGGGAATGCGCACCCCCGCCAGGTCGGCGGCCTCACCGACGACGCCGGCGCACGCGAGGTGCCGAGCGATGACGTCGGGATTGGCGTCCAGGTCGAGCAGGTCGCGGAGGCGCGACAGCACCGGCATGAGGACGGGAACGAGCGACGACGAGATGCGCACCACGACCTCGCCCGGGGCACCGTTAGGCATGCGGCCGCGGCGTGGCGCCGACGGCCCGCCGGTCATGGCCACGATCACGTGCCCGGTGAGCGTCGCCTTGGACGCAGCTACGCCCGTGGCCAGCGTTGCCGGGACACGCACCGTCGCCGCGTAGCGCCCCTCGTCTACCCACTCGGCCCTCGGCGTCGCGCGCGCTTCGAGGAAGCCGAGGAGCGATTCCCAGTGCAGCGGCTGCCGATAGTCGAGGGTGAGCACGACGTCGTCACTGCGGTCGCCGTTGGCCGCGGTGGTGACAGGTGCAACGGCGGGCTCGCCGCCGTCGACGTTGACCCGCACCGCCTCACGACGCAGCGCGACAGGCGTCAGCCGATAGCGTGCCTTGAAGGCGGCGTTGAAGCGGCGCAACGACTCGAACCCCGACGCGTACGCCACCTGGGCCACCGGGAGCGCGGTGTCCTGCAGCAGGCGTTTGGAAAGCAACAGCCGGTGCGTGGTCGCGAGGTCGATCGGCGAGACGCCGAGGTGCTGCACCACCGCGCGCCGCAGGTGACGGCCGGTGACGCCGAGTGACGCGGCGAGCTCTTCGACCGAGCCGCGGTTGAGCGCGCCCGCGGCGATGCCGCGCGCGGCACGATCGGCGAGCACCGACTCGGCGTCGACGGGCGCGTTGCCCGGAGCGAGCTCGGGGCGGCAGCGGAGGCAGGGGCGGAAGCCCGCGCGCTCTGCCGCCGCCGCGTTGGAGAAGAAGCGACAGTTGCGCTCACGCGGCGTCGTGGCGCGGCAGACCGGGCGGCAGTAGATCCGCGTCGAGGTCACCCCGACGAAGAAGACGCCGTCGAATCGAGCGTCGCGCGCCGTGAGCGCGCGGTAGCAGGAGGAGCGGTCGAGTCGCATGGCCGCAGTCTAACACCCCGTGCGCCGCCGGCTCGCCGTTTTCGGACACCCAGCTTGGGTGAGCAGGCCCCGCCGAGCCGTTTGGGGTCAGAGTCAGCGAACCAAATTCTCGGTGACTCTGACCCCAAATGTGCCAAATGTGACCTCAAATGTGCCACCGAGTGTGGTCCTCCCCCTCCCCCTCCCCCACCCCCCTACCGCTGCTCCAGCAGCACCAGCAGCCCCTTCCGGGCAGGCACCGTGATCGGGTCGGTGGGCGACCAGGTGGCACTCGACTGGAAGTTGTCGATGGCAGGGGCGCGCAGTCGGGTGCGTGCGGGATCCAGCGCGAGCGCCTTCCAGTCGATGCGCAGGGTGACCTTCACGTCGCGGTCGTGCCACGAGCCTAACGACACCATCGCCTTGCCGGGAGCGCGCCAGGTGGTCGCCAGCACCAGCGAGTCACCGGTGGCGACGGGCGACTGCCCCGACCACCATCCCATCATCGCCGACTGCTGGATCCCGAACGAATCCCACACCTTCCACAGCGGGGCCGGGTCGCCGCTCCAGGGGAGTCGCGCCGTCATCCCCATCGTCATCCCGCGCCACGGGTTCCCCCCCTTCTCCAGCATCTCCCCCATCAGGCCGAAGGGAATCCCCGAAACTTCGACGAGCCAGTAGTCGGGCGCCGAGTCGTAGTCGAAGTACTCGCCGAACCAGAGGCGGTTGAGGAAGGGGAAGTGCTCGAGGTACAGGTTGGCGCTCGATGCAAAGCCATCGCGCGGGTTGTACTGGTTGGCGGAATGCAGGTCGATGAGCGCGCCGGGATTGCCGCGATCGAGGACCTTTCGCACGCGCTTCATCGTGATGCGGTCGAAGGCGACGTCGTCGATGTACAGCCCGTCGATCCCGACGTGCTTCACCAGCCAGTCGAGCCCTTCCACGTAGAAATTGTGCCAGCGCGAGACGCCGCTGTTGACCACCGCCGCATCCTTGTTCTCGGGCACGTGCCAGGCGGCGAGGTAGTCGGCGCCGAGGTGTTCCTGCAGCCACGAAAAGCCGCCGCCCGGGCCGGTGGAGAGGACCTCATCGCCTAACGATCGCAGCGCGAACAGTTCTGGCGCATGGTTGCTGAGCTCGCGAACGGTGTAGTAGATCTTGACCTTCATCCCCCTCGCGTGCGCAGAGTCGATGTAGGCCTTCATCTGCGCCGGCTCGAGGAAGGGATAGTTGATCCAGGGGTTCACGCGGTTGGCGTGGTGCACGTTGACCGTGTTGGCCGCGCGCCGGGCGATGGAGTCGACGGGGACGAAGGCGTGGAAGTAGCGCGTCTTCCACTGGCCGGCGACGTCGAGCGGCTTGAACGGGGTGATCATCAGGCGGAAATCGAAGCGCAGCGAGTCCCCCGCCTCGAGCACGCGCGGGCCGGAGAAGCACGTCACGTTCACGCGCGGCGGCATTGCTCCCTTTGCGTCGGTGATGTCGCACCCGCCCTTCCCCTCATTCCCCCAGCTGCGCGGGAGGACGAGCGGCTTGGAGAGGTAGAAGTTCGTGTTGAGCGGCCGCACGTAGTGCTCGTCCTTGAGCGTGAACTGGAGCCCCGCACTCACGCCGCCGATCCACGCCGCGTCCTGGTTCTTCCGGGCAACGTCCCATGTCCAGTGGAAGTCGCCGGGTCGTCTCCCTCCCTTCTGCCCGAGTCCCATCATGTAGGTCGCCGCCTCGGCGCGCATCGGGATCTCGAGGCGCACGTCGCCCAGGGGGGTGCGGCGCGCGGCGCGCAACGTCACGGCGTACTCCGTCGTCCCCTCGAACTCCATCCGGGCCCGCAGCTGCAAGGAGAGCGCGCCCGAGGTGCGTGTCGCGCCCCAGGTCACCGCGCCGGGGGCTCGCGTGCCGATGGCGGCCGGCGGGCCGTTCCATGCCAGGGGCGCGCCGGCGCCGTCCAGCACCGCCAGCCGCAACGGTGCCGCCAGGATCTCGCGCTGCGCGCCGCCTACACTGCGGTTGCCGTCGGTGAAGGTGGAGCGTATGGCGGTGGGAAAGCCGTCGGCGCCCAGCACCAGCGATCGTCCCAGCACGCCGATGGCAATTCCTGTGGCGCCGGTCCCGGTCACCGTCATCGGCGTATACGGCGGGACCAGGCCGTCGTCGGCCGCCAGCTGCGAGTTGAGCCAGCGCAGGCGCGTGAGGCGCTGCGGCTCGTCGTCGCCGCGATTGACCACGCTCTCGCCGGTGACGCGGAGCGTGACGCGGATGGTGCGGTCGCGCGTGTTGCTCGTCCCCAGGTACAGCTCACCCTCGTAGTCACCGGGCACCGCGTTAGGCGGCACCTGCAGGCCGAACCAGAGCGCCTGCACCTTGCCACGCGGCACGCGCACTGGGCGGGTGAAGCGTCGTCCGGACCAGTCCACGCCCTCGAGATTGAAGCAAGTGAGCGCCGTCGCCGGGATGACCTCCGTGCCGCCCTTGCGCGTGAACGCCGATGCCTCGAATCGCAGCGAATCGACCATCGCACGGTGCGCCCACACCCCCACCTGGAAGGTGTAGTACTCCCCGCGCGCCGCCGTCCCCATGAAGGGCGCAAACGGTGCGTTGCGCATCCACCCGGCGGGAAGGTCGTCGGTCATCCGGATGGAGAGCGCGCGATCCTCCGCGAAGGCGAAGTACTCGGCCCATGGGTACCGCGCGCGCAGCGAATCCAGCTCGCTGCGCGTGGCGATGTACTCCATCGGCGTGAAACGGGAGAAGTCGTTGATCGCGTCGAAGCCGATCATCGTCCCCTGCGGAAGCCCCTTCCACCGCTGCGACCGCGCCACCTGCGGAATCAGCCCGTTGCGTTGCAGCCACGCCTGGTCGGGGCGGTCGTCCGGCGTGCGATAGGTGATCTTGGGATAGTTGGACTTGAAGGTCCCGGTATAGGGGAGATAGTAGAAGTGGTAGTCGCCCGGGACGGTCGGCGCCTGGAAGACCAGGTCGCCGTACTCGCGGTTGATCTCCATGCGCGCCACGTTGTGCACGCGCAGCTGCGTGCGTGCGTCGATGACGACGATGGCCACCTTGTCCGGCGTGGCGTCGCGCCGTCGCCACGGGATGCGCACATACACCGCCTCACCACCGCTCTCGACGTGTACCACGGCGCGATGGTTCCCCAGCGAGTCGGGTTCCCAGTTCCCGGTCCCGTAGCGCAGCGGACCCTGGCGTGCCGCGCCGGTGGCGGGAACGGAGATGACTTGCGCCTGCGCCGGTGCGAGGGCGATGATCGTCGCGGCCAGCAGGAGCCACGCGCGCGGCGCGGGCGCGAGGCGGAGCCGCGGAGCTGATTTGGCGATACGCATCATGTGCGGAATATGCGCGCTGCGGTCGCGCTCGGTGAGGCGTCGGCGCGCAGACGCGCTTGGCGGACACGCGTGTCAGGCGCGACTCTCGGGCAACTGTCCCGTAACTGAACTGTTGCTTGGCGCGCGCGTCGTCTCCGCGTATCATCTGCGCCAGTGACGTTGGGTAGCCAAGCTCTTTCCTGCAACCACTCCTCTCCCCCCACTGATGCGCCTTTCCATCCGCCGTGCAGCAGCGTCTGCTGTGCTGGCCACCGTCCTCGGCGCCTGCGCCGACAACGTCCCGCTTGCCCCGTTGCTCGTCCAGCGCCCGTTCCTCGCGGGTGCCAGCGCGAACCCAGTCGTGCGGATCTCCGAGATCCACTACGACAACGGCGGGACCGATGCGGGCGAGGCCATCGAGGTCTCGGCGCCGACCGGCACCGACCTCACCGGGTGGAGCGTGGTGCTCTACAACGGGAATGGCGGCGCCGCCTACGACACCAGGCCACTGAGTGGCGTGGTGGTGGACGCGTGCAGCGGGCGCGGGGTGGTGGTGCTGACCTACGCGGTGAACGGCATCCAGAACGGTGCCCCTGACGGGATGGCGCTCGTGGACAACACGGGGGCGCTGGTCGAGTTCCTGAGCTACGAAGGCAGTTTCGCGGCGACCAGCGGCGCGGCGGCCGGCGCGACGTCGACCGATATCGGCGTGAACGAGGCGGGGACCGAGCCGCTGGGACAGTCGCTGCAGCGCCAGCCGAACGGCACCTGGGGCGCACCGGCCGCCAGCACCTTCGGCAGCTGCAACGACAACGGCACCGCGCCGCCACCGGCGACGGTGACCGCCGTGACCATCTCGCCTAACGGCGCATCGCTCGCGGTCGCGGCCACACAGCAGTTCACCGCCACGGCCACCGACTCCAGCGGCGCGACCGTCCCCACGGCCACCTTCACCTGGTCGAGCAGTGCGACCTCCGTGGCCACGGTGAGTGCGAGTGGGCTCGTGACCGCCGTTGCGCCTGGCACCGCGCAGGTGATTGCGACCGAGGCCAGCGGCATGGCCGATACCGTCGCCGTGACCGTGCAGGGCGCGCCGCCGCCGACCAGTGTGCGCTTCTCCGAGATCCACTACGACAACGCCGGCACGGACGTCGGTGAGGCAATCGAGGTGGAGGGGCCGGCCGGGACCGATCTCACGGGGTGGAGCGTCGTGCTCTACAACGGGAATGGCGGCGGCGTGTACAACACGGCGTCGCTCTCCGGGACGATTCCCAACGTCTGTTCCGGGCGTGGCGTGGTCGTCGTCAACTACCCGTCCAACGGCATCCAGAACGGCAACCCTGACGGCTTCGCCCTGGTCGACGCAGCCGGTTCGCTCGTCGAGTTCCTCTCCTACGGTGGGAGCTTTGTCGGCACGGCAGGTGCGGCCAACGGCATCGCCTCGCGCGACATCCTCGCCGCCGAAGTCGGCGTTCCCATCGGGCAATCGTTGCAGCTCCATCCGGCGTCCAACCTTTGGCAGCTGACGGCGGCAACTTTCGGCGCCTGCTACGGACAGACGCCCCCGCCACCCACCAACAGCATTACCTTCAGCGGACGCACCAGCTCCGATCCAGCGCTCCCGGTCGGCTTCGAGGACCAGCTCTTCGCCACCCTGCGTGACGGAGCGGGAACCGTACTCCCCACGACCTTCACCTGGAGCTCGGAAACGCCCGCCATTGCCACGGTCGACGCCAACGGGGTCGTGCATGCCCTCTCCGTCGGCACCTTCATCGTGCGCGCCACGGCAGCTGACGGCACCACCGCCACGTACTCACTCGACACGCAGGTCGCCACGGCCGGCGGGACCGCGCAGTACGGGAACAACACCGAGTTCGGCGTTCCGCTCGACGGCGACGCCAGCGACGACCTGCTCGTGTCGCGCGCGGAGTTCACCTCATCCTTCAATCCGGCGCGCGGCATTCCCAACTGGGTGAGCTACGACCTCGACGCGTCGCACATCGGTGGCCAGGATCGCTGCGACTGCTTCACCTTCGACCCCGCGCTCCCCGCATCGCTGCCGCGCTACACCACGGCCGACTACACGGGTGCCGGCACCTTTGCCGGCTACGGGATCGACCGCGGTCACCTGGCGCGCTCCTTCGATCGCTCGACGGGGCTGCTCGACAACGCCAGCACCTTCTACTTCTCGAACATCATTCCGCAGGCCGCCGACAACAACCAGGGGCCGTGGGCCGCGCTCGAGAACTTCCTCGGCGACGAGGCACGCGTGAACGACCGCGAGGTCTACATCATCGCCGGCGCCTCCGGGAACAAGGGAACGGTGAAGGGCGAGGGGAAGATCACGATTCCGGCCTACACATGGAAAGTTGCCGTCACCGTGCCGCGCAACACGGGACTGGCCGGGATCGACGATCCATCCGACCTCACGGTGCTCGCCGTCGTGATGCCGAACGACCCGGGCATTCGCAGCATCCCATGGCAGACGTACGAGGTGACTGTGGACTCGGTGGAGGCGCTGAGCGGATACAACCTCCTCGCCCTCCTCCCCGACCAGGTCGAGATCGCCGTCGAGAGCAAGACCAAGGCGCCCATTGCGGCCGTCGACGGCCCCTACACGTCAAAGGAAGGGAGCGGCATCGCGATGAGCGGCGCCGCCTCGACCGACCCGGATGGCGATGCGCTCACCTACGCGTGGAGCTTCGGCGATGGCACCCTCGGCACCGGCGTCAGCGCCTCACACACGTACGCACAGGACGGCAGCTACACCGTGCAGCTCACGGTCACCGATGCGCGCGGGCTCAGCACCACGACCGCGACAACGGCGACGATCGCCAACGTGGCGCCGAGCATCGCCGCGCTGGCGAGCGTGGCGCTGTATCCGGGCGAGCGCTACACCGCCAACGGGAGCTTCACCGATCCCGGCGTCGACCCGTGGAGCGCGACCGTCGATTACGGCCTTGGCGGCGGCCCAGTCGCACTCGCGCTCACCGGGAAGACGTTTGCCCTCTCGCAGGTCTACGCCACAGTGGGGACCTTCACCGTTCGCGTGAGCGTGGCCGATGATGACGCCAACGCCTCGCGCACCATGGTCGTCAACGTGCTCTCGGTGGCCGACGGGATCCTGGGGACGCAGGCGGCGTTGCAGCTGTACCTCGCCATGGGGCGCATCAGCCAGGGCGGCTACCAGCAACTCAACGCGATGCTGGGCGCCGCGCTCAACACGATCAACAACGGCCAGCGGCAGGCCGCCATTATCCAGCTCGACAACGTGCAGAGGGCCATCCGCCGCCTCGAGGCATCGGGAGAGCTGTCGAAGGGCGACGCCGCCACGCTGCGGACGCTCATGTCGCGCTTCATCCGGTCGTTGTCGCTCCCCTGACGGTGGGGCGCCGGGTTGTGCAGCCGGCGCTGAGTCTTAAGCACCGACCATCCCCTCGCGGCGCGCGCCGCGGGGGGATTGTCGTGTCGCAAGGTGGTGCGAAACACCGTCGCCGGTGGCGGCGATTCGCTCTTGCGTTGCATCGCGTAGCTGCCGAGGATACGCCGACCGCCACGATGTGGCGGTTCGCCGGGGAGGACGGTCCTCGCTCCTCGCCATTCAAGGTTCACCTGCGCGCGTACCCGGCACGTCGCGCACCGGAATCCAGTCGACCAACCGATGTCCGTCATCTCCCTGTTCTCGCGCCTAGTCGCCTGCGCGGCGATGTGTGTCGCGCTCTCCCCGACCGTCGCGTTGGCCCAGCGCGCACCGCGCGCGACGCCGTCTGCATCCGCCAGCGCATCCGCCGCCCCGCCCTACAACCCCGCCATCTACTCCGACCCGTCGGCCACCAACAAGGCCTTCAAGTCGCTCCGCTGGCGGCTCATTGGCCCATTCCGCGGCGGGCGCGTGGACGCGGTCGCCGGCGACCCCACCAAGCCGCTGGTCTACTACATGGGCGCGGTGAACGGCGGCGTGTGGAAGACGGCCAACGCCGGGATGTCGTGGGACAACATCACCGACGGGAAGACCGACATTTCATCGGTAGGGGCGGTGACCGTCGCCCCGTCCGACCCGAACGTGATCTACGTGGGCACTGGCGAGTCGCAACTGCGCGAGGACCTCACCTACGGCACCGGCGTCTATCGCTCCACCGACGCCGGCGAGACGTGGCAGCATCTGGGGCTCGTCGAGACGCACCAGGTGACGACGATTCGCGTGCATCCCAACAACCCCGACGTTGCCTATGTCGCGGCGATCGGGCACGCCTTTGGCCCCAACGCGGAACGCGGCGTCTTTCGCACGATGGACGGCGGAAAGTCGTGGAAGAAGATCCTCTTCCTCGACGACTCCACCGGCGCCACCGACCTGTCGATGGACCCGTCCAACCCGCGCATCATCTACGCGGCGATGTGGAAGTTCCAGCGCTCGCCCTGGGGCATGGAGGCCGGCGGCGGCAAGAGCGGGTTGTGGAAGACGACCGACGGCGGCGACACCTGGACCGACCTCTCCTCCAACCCCGGAATGCCGAAGGCGCCGTTAGGCAAGATCGGGATTGCGGTGTCGCCGGCCAACCCGCGCCGACTCTTTGCCTCGGTGGAGGCCAAGGACACGCTGGGCGGGATCTTCCGCTCCGACGACGCCGGCGCCACCTGGATGCGCACCAACGGCGAGCAGAAGTTCCAGGTGCGCCCCTGGTACTACTCGGCGGTCACCGCCGACCCCACGAACGAGAACACGGTCTACGTGATGAACCTGCAGGTGTGGCGCTCGATCGACGGCGGCAAGTCGTTCACGCGCGTCCGCGTCCCGCATGGCGACACGCACATCATGTGGGTCGATCCCAAGGACCCCAACCGACTCATCAACGGCAACGACGGCGGCGCCACCGTGTCGCAGGATGGCGGGAAGAGCTGGTCGTCGATCATGAACCAGCCGACATCGCAGTTCTACCACGTCATCACCGACAACCAGTGGCCGTATCGCCTCTACGGCGCGCAGCAGGACAACAGCACCGTTTCCATCGCCTCGCGCTCGGACCATGGCGCCATCACGGAGCGCGACTGGTGGCCGGTGGCCGGGTGCGAGAACGCGCACATCGCCGTCGATCCGCGCAATCCCAACATCACCTACGGCGGCTGCTACACGGGCATGCTGATGCGGCACGACAAGCGCACCGAGGAGTCGCGCGACATCGCGGTCTGGCTCAACAACTACGACGGCTGGGCGGTGAAGGATGTCCCCAACCGTTTCCAGTGGACCTTCCCCGTCCTCCTCTCGCCGCACGACCCCACCATCCTCTACGCCACCTCGCAGCACGTGTGGAAGTCGACCAACGAGGGGCGCAGCTGGGAACGCATCTCGCCCGACCTCACGTACGCCGACCCGGCCACGTTAGGCCCGTCGGGAGGGCCCGTCCACAAGGACATGACGGGGACGGAGTGGTACGCGACGATCTACGCCTTCGCCGAGTCGCCGAAGGCGAAGGGAAACCTGTGGGCCGGCTCCGACGACGGGCGCGTGCACCTGTCGCGTGACGGCGGTGCCTCGTGGAGCGAAGTCACGCCCAAGGCGATGGTGAAGCACACACGTATCACCGGGATCGAGCCCTCGCCGCATGACCCGGCGGTCGCCTACCTCTCGGCCACGCGCTACCAGCTCGACGATTTCCGTCCGTACTTCTACAAGACGAGCGACTACGGCAGGAGCTGGACGCGCATCGACGCCGGGATCCCGATGGGGGCCTACGCGCGCTCCATTCGCGAGGACCCCATGCGACGCGGCCTCCTGTTTGCCGCCACGGAGACCGGTGTCTACGTCTCGCTCAACGACGGCGCGGCGTGGGAGACGTTGCAGCTGAACCTGCCGCGCGTGAGCGTGCGTGACCTGCGCGTGCACGACAACGACGTGGTGGTCGCCACGCATGGCCGTTCCTTCTGGTCGCTCGATGACATCGGCGCCATCCGCCAGCTGCACGACTCGGTGACCGCCAAGGCGTTGCACCTGTTCCAGCCGAGCGACGCCTGGCGATACGCCGGCGGCCGCGGGGGGCGCGGGGGGTCGTCCGGGGAGAATCCGTACGACGGCGTCCTGGTCGACTACTGGGTGGGAAAGGCTCCCACGGAAAAGCTCAGCATCGAGTTCGTCGACGCGCGCGGGGCGGTGATGCGCACATTCTCGAGCGCCACGAAGAAGGACAGTACCGCCAAGCCGGCCCCCGACTCGCTCGCCTACTTCGCCGCCGACTCGATCGTGAGCACGCGCGTGGGGAGCAACCGCTTCTTCTGGAACCTGCGCTATCCCAACGCCAAGGAGATCAAGACGGTGGTGAACGACATGGGGACGCTAACCGGCCCCAGTGTCGTTCCCGGGACATACACGGTGCGCCTCATTGCAGGGAAGGACACGCTGTCACGCCCGTTCACCGTCAAGCTCGACCCGCGGATACAGGCCACCACCGCCGACCTGCAGCGCACCTTTGATCTCGGGATGAAGGTACGCGGCCGCATCGACGACATCGCCGATGCCTTCGCGCGCATCGAGGACCTGCAGGGCCAGATCGACGTGCGCGTGAAGCAGTCGTCGGACCAGGCGTACGCGCAACGCGTGAAGGACGCGGCCAAGCCGGTGCGCGACCAGCTCGAGGTGGTACGCACCGAGCTGGTCGACTGGTACAACCACGACGACCAGGCGACGCTGCACTTCCCCATCAAGCTCTACAACATGATGCTGTCGCTCAACTCGCAGGTGCTGGGGCAGGACGCCGCACCCACCAAGCAGCACGGCGAGATCCTCGACGAGCTGGGAGGGAAGGTTGACGTGCAGTTGCAACGCCTGCAGCAACTCGAGGCCAGCGAGATCAAGAAGCTCAACGCGCTGCTGCAGGAACTGGGGCTGCCGCCGGTCTTCGTGCCGCCCTCGAACGTGAAGACCGTGTCCTGACGCGGCGCGCAATCGTCCCCGACGCGCCGCTCGGACACGACGCCGCCGACTCCGCGCCCCGGGCAACACGCCCCGGGGCGCGCCTCAGAGCGCTTCGTCCGGCTCTCGCTCGTTCGCGGCGCGCTCGTTCGCGGCACGCTCGGCCGACTCGCGCTCGTCCAGCACATGCTCGAACAGCGGCACCAGCGCGGGATCGAAGTGCGAGCCCGCGTCGGCGCGGATGATCGCGATGGCCTGCGCGTGCGGCAGCCCGGGCTTGTAGCTGCGCGCCGTGGTAAGCGCATCGTACACGTCGGCCAGGCCGAGGATGCGCGCCACTACCGGGATCCCCTCGCGCGCCAGCCCGTGGGGATATCCGGTGCCGTCCCACTTCTCGTGGTGCGACAGGATGATGGGGATCACGTCTTCGGGGAAGTCGATCCCCTTGAGCAGCTCCACGCCGGCCTCGGGGTGCGAGCGCATCAGCGCCCATTCCTCCGCCGTCAGGCGCCCCGGCTTGTTGAGGATGTCGGGGGGGATGTCGATCTTCCCCACGTCGTGCAGGAGTGCCCCGACGCGGAACCAGAACATGCGCCGCTCGTCGAAGCCGGCGCGCCGGGCGAGTGCGCACGCCAGGTCGGCGACGCGCATGCAGTGTCCCTGCGTGTAGGCGTCCTTCGATTCGATCGACTCGCCCCATTCCCGCACGACATCGAGGAAGCCCACCTCGAGGCGCGTCTGCCGACGGTCGAGGTCGGCCAGGGCGCGGCGCGCGCGCAGCTGCCCGAACAGCTGGTGCGCCCGGTTGAGCGCCTGCACCGTCTCGCGGTAGCGCCCCAGGCGCGACAGGAGTTCCGCATGTTCGCGCGACAGCTCGGCCTGCAGCAGCACATCCTGTCGCAGCGATGCCAGCGCCGAGCCTAACGAGAACTCGCGCTCGGCGGACTCGGCATCGTCGCGCTCGCGGGCAATGACGCCCAGGTGCTTGCGCAGCTCGGCCTCGGCGCGGGCATCCCCCATCTCCCGCGCCATGGGGAGCGCGCGGCGGCAGACCTCCTCGGCGTCGGCAATGCGCCCTTGCGCCAGGGCCAGCTCCGCCTGGTTGCCCAGCACGACGAGGAGCGACGCGCGGTTCCCCTCGCGCTCGGCCAGGAGCGACGCCTGACGGTAGGCGGCGGCCGCCGAGTCCCACTCGCCAAGGTCGGTGTGCAGCATCCCGAGGTTGTTGAGCGCCCCGCTCACCTCGCGCCACATCCCCAAACGCTGGTATGCCGCAATGCACTCACGGTAGTGCGACATGGCACGGGTGATGTCGCCCCGCACGTTGGCGATGATGCCGCGGTTCTGCGCCGTCATCGCCGTCAGCCGCATGTCGCCCGCCCGCGCCCCGCAGGCGTGCGCCTCGCGGTACAGGCGGTCGGCGGCATCGAGGTCGCCGCGCTGCCAGAAGATCACCGCGCGGATGTTGAGCGCGCGCCCCAGCGCGGCATCCGGCCCGCTGGCCGAGGCGACGAACTGCCCCACCTCGAGCACGTCGAGCGCGGCGTCCGATTCACCGTCCGTCTGCCAGGTGCGCGCAATCCCGCACAGCGCGTCGATCACCACGGCAGGATCGAGCCCGGTCTCGCGACAGTGGATGGCCTGTTCGTAGAGCGAACGCGCCACTGCACGGTGCCCCGCACGCTCTTCCTTCTCGGCGCGCACGACCATCTCCCGCGCTTCGGCGCACGCGGGAGCGTCGGCGCCAAGCGCGCCGGGAATGAGGTGCGAATCTGTCGACATGCGGGTGCTTGTAGGACGAACGGGAGAACGCCCTCGTTTCCCCACAACGCGCGGCTAGCGCGCGATCCCGACCTGACGCGCCACCGACTCGAATCGCGGATCGGCGCGTATCTCCGCCGGCCACGGCAGGGAGTAGAGACGCACGAGGTCGCTCACCCGATCGTCCACTGCGCGCGTGAGCCAGCGAAAGGCCTCCTCGTAGTCACCCACGCCAACGTGACAAATGGCGCGATCCAGCGGTGACACGTATTGCGTACGGGCACGCGCCTCCAGGCGTTGCAGCGCCTCACGCGCCACTTCGGGGTGCCCGCCGACGCCGGCGGTTATCCCGAGGTAGCCGAGCCCGGTGGCGCCATCGGTGAGGTCGACCAGTCGCTGGAAGTCGGCGACCGCCTCTTGGTGCCGCCCCTGCCAGATGTGCACTGCACCCAGTGGCCAGTAGGTGAGGGCGAAGTTGGGGTCGAGTGCCTGCGTACGGGCCAGCTGTTCGAGCGCCTCGTCGAAGCGCCCGGCCCAGAAGAGGGCATACCCCATGTGCGCGTTGATGATGAGCGAGAGCGGGTCCAGCTGCAACGCGGTTCGCATTGCCTCGATCATCTCGTCCATCCGGCGCATCACCAGCAGGCACCACGCATACCACTGGTGTGCGCTGGCGTAGGTGGGGTCGAGCGCGATGGCGCGCGTGAACGACGCCTCGGCCCCCGCCCAGTCCCAGTCGTGGAACAGGCGCGTGTACCCTAACGATGCGTGTGCCTGCGCCAGCGACTCGTCGATCTCCAGCGCGCGCATTGCCGCCGCCTTGGCCCTCGGATACGCCTCGCGCGGCGGGAGGTAGTTGTAGTACCCGAGCACGTTGTACGAATCGCCCAGCCCCGCGTAGGCAAGGGCGTACGCGGGGTCGCGGTCGATTGCCTCCTGGAAGTGGGCAATCGCCTTGAGGAAGCCATCGCGCGTGCGCTTGTTCCACTGGTACCGCCCGCGCAGGTAGGCGCGATACGCGACCGAATCCTCGGTGTAACGCCGCACCAGCTCCTGCCGCTCCTCTGCCGACAGCCGCAACCGGAGCGACTTCACGATCTCGCCGGCAATCTCCTCCTGCACGGCAAAGATGTCCTCGGCCGAGCGCGAGATGCGGTCCCCCCATAGCTGCGACTCGTTGACCGCGTCGGTGAGCTCGGCACTCACGTGCAGTGTTTGCCCGCGCTGGCGCACGCGCCCTGTCACCAGCGCGCGAACGCGCAGCTCATTGGCGACAATCGGGATGTCGACGTCGCGCCGCTTGTAGCGAAAGACCACCGATCGCGGGACGACGCGCAGCCCCGAGACTCGCGTCAGCTTGTTGAGGATGGTCTCGGTGATCCCGTCGGCGAGGTACTCGTCGTCGCTCCCGCTGGCCGGCGAGTCGAACGGGAGCACCGCCACCGAATCGATGGGCCCCGACGTCGGCGCGTTCGACGCGGGGTGCGCCACCATGGGAGACGACGTGGCGCTCGGCGTCGAGTGAGCGTCACGCGTGGTCTGCACTGCGGGGGGCGACATGGGCAGGTGACGCGTGTCGAGGGAGCGCAGCGCGTTGCGCAGGAGCGCCGCCGAAGCGAAGCGCTCGTCAGGCTCCTTCGCCATCGCCGTGCGAATGAGCTGTCGCAGTGCGTCGGGGATGTCGTCTCGCTCGAGCGGCGGCGGCTCCTTCACGAAGTGCGCCAGAATGATCTGCTGCGCCGTGCTCCCCTCGAACGGCGGACGCCCGGAGAGCATCTGGTACATCACGCACCCAAGAGCGTAGATGTCGGAGCGACCGTCGACCGCGTCCCCGCCTCCCTGCTCGGGGCTCATGTAGAGCGGCGTCCCCAGCACCAGCCCAGTGGCGGTGAGCGAACTCGCCGTGGGCTCGGCGGCCCTACTCACCGCCCGCGCGATGCCGAAGTCGGCGACGATCGCGTGTTCGTCTTCGAGGAGGATGTTGGCCGGCTTGATGTCGCGGTGAATCACTCCCTGCCGATGCGCATGGTCGAGCGCGTCGGCCACTTCCTCCGCCAGATGCACGACTTCGCCCACGGGAAGCGGCGCGGCAAGGGCAATGCGGTGCGCCAGCGACTCTCCGTTGATGAGCGGCATCGTGTAGTAAAGGATGCCCGACGCCTCGCCCGCGCTCAGCAGCGGGACGATGTGCGGATGGCGGAGCGTGGCCGCCACCTGGATTTCGCGACGAAAGCGCTCGGCGCTGATCCCGGAGGTGACCTCGGCCGTGACGACCTTGATGACCACCGTGCGGTCGAGCGCGATCTCGCGCGCGGCAAAGACGCGACTCATTCCGGCGCCGCCGAGTTCGCGTTCGATCTCGTATGTGCCGGCGAGCGCAGCGCTCAGCCGTTCACCAAGGAAGTCGGCGGGATGGGTCATGGACATCGGAGGGGAACCTACCACCGCGCACCGCTTTCGGCGCCCCCACGGTCGCGATCGCCACCGCGCCTAGAAGTTGACAGATGGCGGTTTCGCATTGCCACGTCTTGCGAGGTTGCGGGCACGGCCGTAGAACGGGTGCTCGCCGCGCTGTGTATCCCGCCGCGGCGGTCGGCGTCCCCCCCCTCCCCGAGGCTTCCCATGGCGCGCGCGACCTCGAGCCCCCTCCCCCCCCTCCCGCCCACCATCAGCATCCCGACGTTCAAGGTCACGTCGAAGCCCACCGGCACCATCAACATCCCCGCCTCGGTCCCCTTCTACTACGCCGGGATCAGCTCGATCTGGGTCTACTGGCAGGTCGAACTCCCGGTCCTGCTCAAGTACCTCAAGCCATTGGGGATGCTCCCAGCACAGTTCGAGGGGATGGGGGCCGTGGGGATCAACTTCTTCAACGCGGTCGCGCTCTACGGCCAGGGGGAGCCCGGGAATCCCGGCGCCTCGGGCTTCAACGAGACCGAACTCAACATCCTCGCCTTCGCCGCCAACCAGGCACCTAACGTCCCGGCGATGACGCTGCAGGAGTACCTGGCCAACGGCGACCAGACCAAGCGCATTGGCAACTATCGCGTCTGGGTGGCATGCGACAGCGCCGTCGCGGTGGCCGCCGGGCAGCAGCTCTACTTCGAGAACAAGTTCCAGGTCGACTACAAGTACAACGTCCCCGCGCTCAACAACCCGGGGCAGGGCGCCTATGCCTGGACCTGTTACGACCACGACGACAACTCGAAGAGCATCTACAGCGCGAATGTGTCGCTCACCGGGCTCACACCAACGTCCGGCAACATGTCGGAGTGGGTCGACCTGAGCTACGTGGGGAGCGCCAAGCGCGTCGCGGGGTCGCGCCGGAACTACTTCGGGATGCACGACACGTATCACATCCCCAAGGCGAACCGCAACGCGGTGACGATCTCGCTAGGCCAGAGCCCGCACCCGATGCGTCACGACATGGAGAAGCTCATCGGCGAACGCAAGGCGGTCGCGGTGCAGGTCTTCAACAGCGCGCCCTGCATCGCCGAGGCGCGCGCATACTGGGCCGACCTCTAGACAGGGAGCGCCGACATGCCGCGCACGGTGGCTCCACCCGATACGCGCCGACAGTTCGTGGCGCTCTCCGTGATCCTCACCGGCTTTGACGACGCCGAGCTGTGGGGGACGGGGATGGTCGACACCTACATCGACTGGATTCGCCGCATCATCGGCGACACGCGCCTGGGCGACCTGCTCTCGGTCTCGCAGGCGGCGATGGATGCGTCGAACGGCAAGCAGGCGACGCTTGATCGACTCATACGACTCAACGTGCTGGACGACGACATGCTCGGCCCGGTGGCGCGCAACCTCATCGTGCTCTGGTACCTGGGGCAGTGGAACCAGCTTCCGGGGGACTGGCGCGATGCGCATGGCGCGAGCGCGCTCGACGTCACGTGCATGGTGTCGCCAGACGCCTACGCCGAGGGGTTGGTGTGGAAGGCCATCCACACGCACCCGCAGGGCGCCAAGCAGCCGGGGTTCGGCTCGTGGTCGCTTCCGCCGGTGACGCGATGACGATGCCACAGGGGAGTTACGACGCGGTCATCATCGGGGCGGGGCCGGTAGGGCTCAACATCGCCAAGGTGCTCAGCGACCGCGGCAAGCGCGTCCTCCTCCTCGAGGCGGGGCGCGCCTCCGGGCTGTCGTATGACGGATGGCTGTCCTACGTCGACACCTTTCGCTCGGCGCTCATCAAGGAGCCCAACTCGCCGTATCCGCCTAACGCGAACGCGCCCAGCACGTACGCGCAGGACGTGTACAACATGCAGAAGCACGTCCCCATTCTCTCCGGTTACCAGGTGGAGAAGGGGCCGCTGGCCTTTGGCTCGACGTACCTGCGCTCGCTCGGCGGGACGTCGCTGCACTGGCTGGGGACGTGTCCGCGCATGGTGCCCAACGACTTTCGCATGAAGACGGCGTACGGCGTCGGGGTCGACTGGCCGCTGACGTACGACGAGCTGCAACCGTACTACTGTCGCGCCGAGTGGGCGTTAGGCGTGTCGGCGAACAAGGAGGACCAGGAGCACTTCGGGATGTGGTTTCCCGAGGACTACGACTATCCGATGGAGCGCATTCCCCAGAGCTATTCGGACCAGTTGTATGCCCGGGGGGCGGCGAGGGCCAAGGTGCAGTGGGCGGGGCGCGAGTACGGGATGACGGTGACGTCGCTTCCGCAGGCGCGCAACTCCATTCCGCGCGCCGGCTATCGTCCGCGGGGGGCGGTGGGGGCGCCGCACGTGGGACAGCGGTGCGAGGGTAACGCCAGCTGCATCCCCATCTGTCCCGTGCAGGCCAAGTACAGCGCGCTCCGCACGCTGGGTGAGCTCGATGCGAACTTCTACACGCTGGTGACGCAGGCCGTGGCCACGCGCCTCCTCATCGACGAGAGCGGGCGCATTGGCGGTGTGGAGTTCAAGCGCTACGCCAGCGAGTCGTCCAACCAGTCGCAGACGTACACCGCATACGGGACGTTGTACGTGGTGGCCGCGCACGCGGTGGAGGGCGCCAAGCTCCTGCTTGCGTCGGGGGCTGCCAACTCGAGCGACCAGGTGGGGCGCAACCTGATGGACCATCCGTTCTTCCTCACGTGGGCGCTCAATCCCACGCCGGTGGGAGCGTTCCGCGGCCCCGGGCAGACGTCGGAGATCCCGTCGTTTCGCGACGGCCCGTTCCGCAACGAGTTCGCCGCCTTCCGCATCGACCTGGGGAACTGGGGGTGGGACGTTGCCACCTTTCCCCCCGGGAGCAACGTGAACGACGCAGTGGGGAAGAACGTCTTCGGCAAGGCGCTGCGACAGTCGCTGGAGCACCAGATCACCCGCCAGCTGCGCGTGGGCTACGTGGTGGAGCAGCTGCCGGAGGCGGGCAATCGCGTCACGATCGATCGCGAGTTCCTGGATCCGCTGGGGTGCTATCGCCCGGTGATTCACTACAACGTGTCGGACTACACGCGCGAGGCGATGGTGCGGGCCAACGAGGTATCGAATGCGCTCTTCCGTGCCATGGGGATCGCCCCGCACGACATCAGGACGTCGCACACGCCGGACAACACCCCGGGGTACATGACCTACAAGGGGCGCGACGGCAAGGAGTACTCGTTAGGGTTCTACGGTTCGGGGCACCACATGGGGACGCATCGCATGGGGGTGAGCCGCACCGACTCGGTGACCGACGCCAATTGCCGCAGTTGGGACCACGAGAACCTGTACGTGGTGGGATGCGGGAGCATGCCGACCGTTGGCGCCTCCAACCCCACCATCACCGCCGTGGCCATCGCGCTCAAGGCGGCTGACCACATGCTCACCCAGCTCGGTTGAGGCGGGCGATGCCAATCACCGATTACGACAGCCTGGTCGACCACCTGAAGACCGCGATCGCGATCGAGCACGCCACGATCGCGCCGTATCTCTGTGCGCTCTATTCCATCCCCGAAGGGACCAACCACGAGGCGCAGGCCATCGTGCGCAGCGTGGTGATGGAGGAGATGCTGCACATGACGCTGGCGGCCAACGTCCTCGTTGCCGTGGGCGGCAAGCCCGTGATCGCGTCCGCCGCCGCCGTCCCGCGGTACCCAGCCTACCTTCCGCACTCGAACAAGCGCTTTCAGGTGCAACTTCTCCCGCTCGGGCGCGAGGCATTGCAGACCTTCCTCCTCATCGAGAGCCCGGCCCCCGCCTCGGCGCCGCCGGAGGGAGACCACTACAACACCCTCGGGCAGTTCTACGCCGCCGTCGAGGATGGGCTCAGGTTCTGCGCGAAGAAGTACGGCGAGCGGAAGCTCTTCTCCGGGAAGCGCGCGATGCAGGTGCCGCCGGAACGCTGGTACTACGGCGGCGGGGGCGACTGCATCGAGGTGCACAATCTCGAGACCGCGCTGCGTGCCCTGGACGAGATCACCGAGCAGGGCGAGGGTTACGACGGCGGGATCACCGACGGCGACGGCGCCTTCAACGACGTCGACGAGCTGGCGCACTTCCATCGCTTCAACGAGCTGCTGCAGGGGCGCCGCTACGTGGCCACCGACTCCGACGCCAGCGGCCCCACCGGCGATGAACTCCCCGTCGACTGGAGCGTGATTGCCCCCATGGCCCCCAACCCGCGCACATCGCAGTACCGGCGCCATCGCACCATCCACCAGGCCATGGTGACGTTCAACCGCACGTACACGCGACTCCTCCAGCAGCTGCAACTCGCCTTCACGGGACGACCGGCGGCGCTGCAGGAGGCGGTGCCGATCATGTACGAGATGCGCTACCAGGCGCAGGCGCTGATGCGCATCCCCTCGCCCATCGTCGAGGGGAAGACCGTCGGCCCTGCCTTCGAATACGATGCGTCGTAGCGAGCGCCCGCGAGGCGCCTCGCGTCAGGGCGCCTGCAGGTGCACGAAGCCGGCAATGCGCTCCAGGGAGACGAAGGAAACGTTGTGCGTCCCCTCGAAGCACTGCGACCAACCCTTCACCACCGCCTGCCACTCCTTGCTGGCCAGGTGACGCTGCAAGGCGGCATTGTCGAGATACGACTCGTAGAACATCAGCTTGCGCGTGGGGCGCCCAGTCTTTCGGCTGAGGACGCGATGCACGAGGTAGAATACCACGCCAGGCTGTTCGCGCTCCGCCTGCGCGCGAACCGCCGCCAGCCGCGCCAGGGCCAGTTCTTCCTTGCCGGCCTTCATGGTGAAGTGCGCGATGGATGTGATCATCGAGGGCGAGTGTAGGGAGAGAGAGGGGGCACGAGCTGGCGGCGGGCGTCGCACCTGCCGCGACGCCCGATACCCTACAAGCCAGAAGGCGACGCGTCAAACCGCGCCGCCTTCTCAACCCCAGCCTTCGCTGGGGCAGGCCCCAGCCTTCGCTGGGACAGGCTTCTCGTCCCCAGCTTTCGCTGGGGCGGGCTTCTCGTCTTCTCGTCTTCCGCCCTACCAGGCGACGATATACCCCGAGAAGTGTCGAATCGGCCAGTTGAACGTCCGATTGTCCTCGCTCACCGAGCCCGGAATGAACTCCGCGACCAGCGCACTCGCGCCACTCGCATCCACGAGCGACCGGTCTGGGAAGTAGCCGCCCTGCAGCGTGCTCCCCGACGGAACGTCGATGCCGGCGAGGTGCTGCGACGCAACGAGCGGACGCAGAAAGACGGTGCCGTGCGGCTTGAACTCGTAGGCCACCGCCTTCCCCTTGAGTGCCGTCACCGTGAAGCGTGTCGTGCGGGCCACCGCCCCACGGGGAACGGTGAGGGTGAAGCCTAGCTGCGGAATGCGGATCGAGCCGCCGCCGCTCCCGATGCGTCGCGCCACGGTGATGTCCCGCGCCAGCGCGGCATCGCGCACCAGCGGAGTCGTCGCCATGAGCACGCCGACTTCGGCGGTGTTGGGCGCATGCGACTGCAGCGACGACGCCGGCGTACCGGGAGCGGCCGGATCTCCAGCACAGGCGGCGAGCGCCCAGAGGGCCAGCAGTTGCGTGGCCCCAACGAGGTGTTTCCGGATCATGCTTCTCTCCAACATGCGAGGGTTTGGCCTGGATCACCCCAATTGGGTGTCCCGTTGTGCTTGCCTCCCCGCCCCTCCCATCAGCGGTCTAGGGCATCACGCGCGCCTGACTGGGAACGGTCACCGAGTTCAGGGGGAACAGCGTAGTTGGTCAGGCGTGCGCGGCCGGTGGCCTGCGTCACGTTCTTGCTCGCGCCGTGTGATTCGGCGGCTGACTCTTGTGATCTACGCCTCGTATGCGACGCCTCGACATCGCATCAACGCGTATCGAGACGACCATCGCATTCCGAGGTCACGAACGCTTTTCGGGAAGGCTCGCGCTTCATCGGCACGCATCGCGTGCGGGGTTGCGATCCGCTTGGCGCTGACGCATTACAGTCGTTCACTCTCGGCTCGGAAGGAGCGCATGGCGGCGAAGGCCCGACGGCAGCACGAGCGCGGCGCACGACAGGGAGCGGCCCCATCGGCAACGCGGCAGGCCAGACGCAGGGGGGCGCTCGCGGGGCGCGTGGCAATCGTGGCTGGGGCCACGCGCGGCGCCGGGCGCGGCATCGCGGTCGCGTTAGGCGAGGCTGGCGCCACGGTCTATTGCAGCGGGCGCTCGACGCGCGGCAATCCGTCGCCACTGCACCGCCCCGAGACGATCGACGAGACGGCGGCGCTGGTCACCGCGGCCGGCGGGATGGGGATCGCCGTTCGCACCGACCACACGGTACGCGCCGACGTCGACGCG
This sequence comes from Gemmatimonadaceae bacterium, assembly GCA_020852815.1. NCBI lineage: Bacteria > Pseudomonadati > Gemmatimonadota > Gemmatimonadia > Gemmatimonadales > Gemmatimonadaceae > Gemmatimonadaceae bacterium. The sequence goes on from JADZAN010000015.1 coordinate 88,326, forward strand.
CTCATGGCGCGCGTCCGCGACGAGCACGGCGCCCTCGACCTCCTCGTGAACGACGTGTGGGGGGGCGACAGCGCCGCCGACGTGATCTGGAAGCCACTCGCCGAGACCGACCTCGACGCGGGATGGGCGCTCGCGCGCCAGGCGATCTACTCGCACCTCATCACCGCGCAGGCGGCGATCCCTCTCCTGCGCGCGCGACGGCGAACACGCACGCGCTCCGCGATTGTCGAGGTCACTGACGGCGACACGCTCAGCTATCGCGGCGCCTTCTGGTATGACTTCATCAAGGTCAGCATCATGCGCCTCGCCTTCTCCATGAGCATGGAGCTGCGCAAGGACCGCATTGCCTGCGTGGCGATCACGCCTGGCTTCCTGCGCTCCGAGGCGATGCTGGAGCTCTTTGGCGTGACCGAGGCCACCTGGCGTGACGGCGTCAAGACGGACGAGCACTTCATCGCCTCCGAAACGCCGGCGCTCGTGGGACGCTCGGTCGCGGCGCTCGCTGCCGAAGCGTCGTTGATCGATCGCAGCGGTGAGACCTTGAGCTCGTGGGAGGTAGCGCGCGACTACATGCTTACCGATCGCGACGGGAGCCGCCCCGATTGGCTGGCGCACTTCCGCCGACACATCTCCGGGTCGCACCCTGCCATCGATTGGATGCAGCGCGGTCTCGCATGGCAGGAGTCCATCAAGCGTCGCACGACGAAGTTCCTCGCGCCGCGTCGCTAGGCGCTGCAAGTTGGGGGGAGCATCCATTTTCGTTGCCTTCTCCCCCCAAGCCTCGCCAATGCGACCCATTCCGACGGTCAACGTGCGCCGCGCCGCAATGACGCGAGCACCCCGCGCCGCCCGACAAGCACTCGCGGCGATCGCGTCGCTCCTCGTCGGTGCGTGTGGCGCGCGCACACCGGGCGCCTCCCCCGCCGCACCGTCGGTGACGGCGACACTCCCCGCGGGCGCGGAAGCCGTCTCACTTCTCGGCCAGGTCCTGCGTGCCCCCGCGATGCCCACGGCGAGCGTCGACGCTGCCGACGCGGCGCTTGCCGCCAACACAAACGATCCAGAGCTCCTCCTCGCCGCCGCCACTGCGCGCGCCACCGCCTGGCGCTTTCGTGAAGCGATTGCCCTCTACAGTCGCGGCGTCGAGCGTTGGCCTAACGACGCGCGCTTCCTGCGATTCCGCGGGCATCGCTACATCACGGTGCGCCAGTTCGAGGATGGCGCGCGCGACCTGGACCGCGCCGCCACCCTCGACTCGACCAACTTCGACATCGTCTACCACCAGGGGCTCGCGCACTTCCTGCTGGGGCACTTCGATCGCGCCGCGGCGATCTACCTCAGGTGCATCGCTTTTGCCGACAACGCCGCGCTCAGGGCGCGCGAGGCATCCGGCGCTTTCCGCCCCGGCTATCGCAGTTGCATGCGCATGGCCACCAACGACGACGACCGCGCCTCCATGACCGACTGGGCGTGGCGTTCGCTGGTGCGCGCCGGCCGGCGCGCCGAAGCCGACCGTCTCCTGGCGCCGGTGCGCGAGGCGATGACGATCAACACCAACCGCTCGTACTACGAGAACCTCCTGATGTACAAGGGGGTGCGGCCCCCCGAGGCCGTGCTGCAGGCGGCAAGCAGCGACTCGGTGCGCTTCTCCACCAGCGGCTACGCCGTGGCGCACTACTATCTGGTGCGCGGCGACTCCGCCAGGGCGTGGGCACTGTTCGAGCGCGTAGCGCACGGCCCGCACTGGAACGGCTTCGGCGTCATTGGCGCCGAGGTGGAGCTGGCGCGGCGACGGGCGGTGGGGCGTTAGGCGGTGGAGCGTTTGGCGCCGGTGCGTCAGGTGTCAGGGCGTTAGGCGCAGGTTCATGCACGGCGCGCCAGGTGCACCGCGTGCCTAGCGGGCTCAGTACGCGCGCGCCTCGCCGTCGTGGCGTGGGTCTGCCGCGGCGACCCACACCCCGCCGCGGCGGGCAATCATGTAGACGCGCGCATATCCAAATGCCGGGTTCACCGGCTCGTAGCCCATGGCGCGCGCCGCGGCCAGCACGCTGGCGTCAAAGCCCGCCTCCACCTCCACGCGCCGCCCAGCCGCGGGGTACATCCGCGGCATGCGGATCGCCTCCATGGGGTCGAGCCCGAAGTCGATCGCATAGGCCACGCTCTGCGCGAGTGCGAAGGGGATGCGCCCGCCCCCCGGCGACCCCACCACGAGGTCGACCTTGCCATCCTTCACCAGCACCGTGGGCGCGATGGTGGTGATGCGCGTGCGCCAGGCGGCCGGCAACTCGGCGGGGATCGCGTTGGCGTCGCGCGGCCACCACCCCGAATCGTTGAGCCAGAAGCCGCTCGCCATCACCCCCGCGCCAAAGCCTGACGAGTTGGTGACGGTCACCGCGACTGCGTTCCCTTCCCCGTCGACGACGGAGATGTGCGTCGTCTCGCCACCGGACAGGGTGTCGCGCACCGCGAAGTCGCGCGCGGCCAGCTCGCGCATCACCGCGTCGCGCCGTTCGACACCTACCGCATCGCCGTTAGGCATCGCACCCGCCGGCGCGCTCCCCTGCGCCTCGCCGGGAAACGGAGAGAACGCGCCGCACGCCGCCGGCACCACACCGTCGCTCCCGCGGGCATCGCGCGCGCGCAGCGAGTCGGTGGCGCGTCCCACTCCCACGACATCGCCCCACTGTCGCGCGAACGGCTCGGAGATGATCCCGCGCACCGGGATCGCCTTCCATCGCGGGTCGTCGTTGGCAGCGTTGGCCACCACGCCGACGCGCATCGCCGACGCCATCACGTCGAACGACGTCCCGTTGCGCGTGGGGAGCCCGGTGGCGGTCAGTCCGCGCGTCTCCAACAGCTCGAGCGTGTGGAGGAACTGCAACCCTCCCATGGGCGGCGGCGCCGAGAGCACGACGCGCCCGCGGTAGGTGGTGCAGAGGGGGCGCTTCCACTGCGGCTCGTAGTTGGCCACGTCGTCCATCGTTACGGAGTGACCGCCCGCATTCATGCGCGCGACCAGCGCCTGCGCCGTCGCCCCGCGGTAGAATCCATCGCGCCCCTCGCGTGCAATGCGTCGCAACACCTCGGCTAACTGCGCATTGCGCAAGGTGTCGCCAATGCCGAGCACTCGCCCGTTGGACCAGTACAGCGCGCGCGCAATGGTGTCGCGCTTGAGGCGCACGGTGTCGCGCGCGATGAACTCGGCGAGGACGGGATAGAGCGGGAAGCCCTCGGCGGCCAGGCGAATGGCCGGCCCCATGACCTGCTCGCGCGTCAGCTTGCCGAAGCGCGCATGCGCGGCGAGCAGCCCCGCCACGTTTCCCGGGACCGCCACGACGCGCAGCGGCACGCCGGAGTCGGCGCGCACGCCGCGCCAGCGCGCGACCGGCTGCGAGGGATAGAAGTCGATGTACTCGGCGCGCCGAACGCCCTGCTGCCAGAAGAGCAGCGCCCCGCCACCACCAACGCCCGACATCTCCGGCTCAACGACGCCGATCGCGAAGGCCGTCGCCACGGCCGCATCGACCGCATTGCCCCCCGCGCGGAGCATCGCCAGTCCCGCGTCGCTGGCCAGCGGATGCGCAGAGGTGACGGCGCCGTGCGTCCCGGCCGCGCGCTTCCCAAGGTCGGGGGGACGCGTCTCGTCCATCGGTGCATAACGAGCGCAGGCGGCAAGGGCGAGTCCCGCGAGCACGATGCTGACGCGAGGAGCGGACGGTGCGACGTGACAGCGCATGCGACGAGGCGGTGCGGGGGCTGATGCGGACCCGGTGAAGCTCGGCGCGATCAGCGCCGGCGTCCACCCCCGACCACGCGAAAGGGCGGCGAGTCGCATGGACTCGCCGCCCTTCGGGGGTCACCCACCGAACGAGGCAGCCAGCGTCAGTCGCCGACCCCCGCCTCGGCCCCCATCGGGAGCGGGACATTCATCTCCTTCTTTCCCAGGATCTTCATCGTCAGGTCGTCACCAGCCCCACGAGCATGATGATCCCGATCATCGACATCACGTTGAGCGAGCCGCCGGTGACCAGGAGCCCCAGCGCGACGCCGAGGAACGACAGCGGGAGTGCCAGCATGATCGACAGCGGCTGGATGAAGGAGCCGAAGATCGACGCGATGATGAGGTAGATGAACACCACCGCCAGGAGCAACGCCTCGAGCACGCCACCGCCCCGGTGTGTACAGGCATGCCGCTGCCACCCGCAGAAGGTTCCGGCGCGGCCCCGCGTGGCATTCCCGGTTGTTTCGACTTGCCCCCCGTTCCCGGAGCCGTCGCAGATGCGCCTGCCACGCTCTCCATTGCTGCCATGACTGACCCAACTTGAGATAGCATCCTGCCGCGAGCCCACCTCCGCAATGCTGCGCACGCTTTGATGACTACAGGCTGATGGCGCATCGCTTCCCCTCGGCCCGCGCAACACATGGAAGGACTTGCTTGACAGAGAAACATCATCGTACTAGGGTGTGCCTTCGGTTGACGGCACTTTCAGTCTCCCACGCAGCGCTGATCTACGATGTGCCTGTTGGGCGCCTTGCACGTGGTCTTACGATCGTCACTCTTGGCCGCCCTGCTTCTGTGCCGAGTACACGGCGTCGGAGCTCAGGCGTCCGGCGAGCTTGATGGCAGAGTTGTGAGAGCCGACAATCCGTCGAGTCCTATCGCCGGTGCGACTGTGGTGCTCCTGGTGAGCGGACAGCGCGTTCAGAGCGACAGCGCCGGACGCTTTCGGTTGCGTGGCGTTGCGCGTGGCGTCGCGCGCATCGTGGTGCGCGCCGATGGATTCACGCCCGACACCGCGGATATCGAGATGGAATCAGATCTCATCGTCACCCGGGACTTCCCCCTTCTCCGCGCGACCACCGTACTCGCAGAGAGAAGGGTCGTGGGCACTGCCTTCGAATCTCGGGCCCCGGATTTGAGTGGCTTCAGTGAACGACGTCGCCGCGGAATCGGCCACTTTCTAGATGAGTCAGAAATCGCACGCTGGGAAAATCACCGCACCGGCGACCTTCTGCGGACGGTAGCTGGCGTCGACGTAAAGGTCGGCGGCTCGAAAGCGTGGGTGAGCGGGGGGCGAGCGCTCGGGAGCGGGCGAGGGGCATTCTCGCAGATACGCAAGCAGGACGTTCTCGACAGGCAGGACATCGCAGCGGGTGCGCCCTTGGCGTGCTACATGGACGTGTACGTAGACGGCGCACTCGTCTACAACTCTTCGGTGCTTGCGAACCGCAACTCGCGCGAAGTCGTGCCGTTGTACGACGTCAATTCAATTCCCCCTTCGCAGATTCGCTCGATCGAAGTGTACACTGGGCCATCTCAGGTTCCGCCAGAGTACAACCGAAGCGGGGGGGGGTGTGGCGTTCTTCTCATCTGGACTCGCGCACGCTAGTTCTTTCCCCGTCGAGCAGTTGAGCGCGCGTCGTGAAGGCCACTCACCGATGCAACACGTACTGGCAATTCGAGTCTCGACAGATGGAGCAGCTTCCATAGCCTGTACGTTCGGTTTCAGTCCCCAGCAGCATCCGCCTCCGCGCCGATCGGTAGCGGCACCTTCATGTCCCGCTTTCCGAGGATCTTCATCGTCAGGTCGTCGAGCAACGTGTACACGACCGGGACGATGAACAGCGTGAGCAACGTCGAGGTGATGAGTCCCCCGATGACCGCGTGCGCCATCGGTGCCCGCTGCTCGGCTCCTTCACCGAGCGCCAGCGCCAGCGGGAGCATGCCGAAGATCATCGCCGCCGTCGTCATGATGATCGGGCGCACGCGGATGCGCGCCGAGTTGAGGATCGCCGTGCGGCGGTCCTTCCCGGCCTCGCGCTCCTTGTTGACGAAGTCGATGAGCAGGATCCCGTTCTTGGTCACCAGTCCCATGAGCATGATGATCCCGATCATCGACATCACGTTGAGTGAGCCGCCGGTGACGAGCAGCCCCAGCGCCACGCCGAGGAACGACAGCGGGAGCGCCAGCATGATCGACAGCGGCTGGATGAAGGAGCCGAAGATCGAGGCGATGATGAGGTAGATGAACACCACCGCCAGGAGCAACGCCTCGAGGACGTAGCCCTTGGTCTCGGTGAGGTTCTGGACGTCGCCGCCAAAGATGGTGCGATAGCCGGTGGGGAGCCCGATTCCATCCAGCGCCTTGCGCGCATCGTCGGCCACATTCCCCATGCTGAAGCCGGGAAGGACGCCCGCCGAGATGGAGACGCGGCGCTCGAGGTAGCCGCGCTCGATCTGCTGCGGCCCCACGCCGGGGCGGATCTCGGCCACCTGCGACAGCGGGATCGTGGCCGGCATCCCCGTGCGCGGGTCGATGTTGTTGCTCAGCACCGGGATGCGCGCGACGTCTTCCACCGAGACGCGCGACGAGTCGGGATACACCACCATCACGTCGTGCGAGTAGCCGTTGGGGTCCTCCCACCGCGTGGCGCGCTGCCCCTGGAAGAGCGGCTGCAACGTCCCGCCGATCGTCTGCATCGCGAGCCCTGCCGCCCACGCCTGCTGCCGATCCACGCGCACGTCGAGCTGCGGGATCTCTCCTTCATCCGACGAGTTCGGCTCGGCCACGCCGGGAACGGAACGCACCGTCTGCAGCACTTGCTCGGCCGCCAGCTTCAGGCGTGTAGGCTCCGGCCCCTGCACGTAGATCTGGATCGGCTGGCGGAAGCCGCCGAAGATCGACGACGAGCCGGTGATCTGCGGGCGCACGCCGGGAACCTGCGCCAGCTTGGCGCGCAGCTCGTTCTGGATGGCGAACATGTCGCGCGTCCGCGTCTCCTTGGGCTCCAGCCGCACGAAGATCTGTCCGCCGTTGGAGCCGCGCGACATCCCGCCGCCGCCCCCCGCCGAGAGCGAAACAAAGCTCACCTCTTTCTGCTGGCGGAGGAGCTGCACGATCTCGCTCCCCTTCTTCACCGTGTAGTCGAGGCGAGAGCCCGGGGGCAGGCGATACGACACGTTGAACTCGCCGGCGTCGTAGTCGGGGAGCCAGGTGAAGCCGAGGAGCGGGAAGAGGGCAAAGGCCGCGGCGATCGAGCCAACGGCGAGCCCCACCATCAGGCCGCGATGGTTGAGCGCCCACCCCAGGCCGTTCTTGTACCGCTCCGCCATCCGCTCGAACCAGTCGTCGAAGGCAAAGGCGACCTTGCGCAGCGGGTTGCGCGTCTTCTTGCGAGTTTCCGCATGCCCGCCGTGCTCGACCTCGGGGTCGGGCCAAACGCTCGACAGCATCGGGTCGAGCGTGAACGAGACGAAGAGCGAGACGAGCACCGCGAACGCCACCGTCACGCCAAACTGGAAGAAAATCATCCCGATCTGCCCACCCATGAACGCCACGGGGACGAAGACCGCGACGACCGCCAGCGTGGTGGAGAGCACCGCCAGCCCGATCTCGTCGGTCCCTTCCTTGGCGGCGCGGAAGTGATCTTTCCCCATCTCCAGGTGGCGCACGATGTTCTCGCGCACCACGATCGCGTCGTCGATGAGGAGCCCGATCGCCAGCGAGAGCGCCAGCAGCGTCATCGTGTTCAGCGTGAAGTTGAAGATCCACATCACGAAGAACGCCGAGATGATCGACACCGGGAGGGTGAGCCCGGTGATGACGGTGGAGCGCCAGGAGTTGAGGAAGAGGTAGATGATCGCGATGGTGAGGACGGCGCCGAGAATGATCGAGATCTCGACGTCGGCCAGCGACTCGCGAATCTTGATCGAGTCGTCGCGGACGAGCGTGAGCTGGATGTCCGACGGCAGCGTCTTGCGGATGTCGTCGACGACCTTGTTCACGCCGTCGGAGACTTCGACGGTGTTGGAGCCCGTGACCTTGAGGACCTCGAGCGAGACCGAGGGGACGAGCTGGTCGCCGTCGGAGATGAAGCTGGCGGATCGGCGGTCGGCAAAGCCGTCGACGACATTCGCCACGTCGCGCACGCGGATCGGCGTCCCGTTGCGCACCGCCACCACGACGTCCATGAAGGCCATCGGGTCGCGGATCTTGCCCGTCACGCGCACCATGCGCTCGGTTTCGCCGCGGAAGACGCGCCCCGCCGGCGTTTCGGAGTTCTCGCGCGCCAGCGCCGCCGACACCTGCGCCGGTGAGATGCCGTAGGCCACCAGCGCCTCGGCGTTGAGCTGCACGCGAATCTGGCGCGTGGCGCCGCCATTCACGTTCACGCCACCGACGCCGGGGACGCTCTCGAAGCGCGGCTTGATTGTCTGCTCCGCCAGGTCCGTCAGCTCGCGCAGCGGTCGCTCGTCCGACCGCATCGACACCGACATGATCGGGCGATCGTTCGGGTCGAAGCGCATGATGACCGGGTCATCCACGTCTGGCGGGAGCTGGCGGCGGATGCGGGCGATCTTGGCGATGACCTCCTGCTGCGCCTCCAGCGGGTCGAACCCCAGCTGCAACATCAGGCGCACGCTGGAGTTCCCTTCCGACGAGGTCGAGGTGATCTCGCGAATGCCGCTGACCGTGTTGAGCGCCTCCTCGATGGGGCGCGACACGTCGCGCTCCATGACCTCGGGGCTGGCCCCCGGATACGAGGTGTTGGCGATCACCACAGGGTACGTGATGTCGGGATACTCGTCGACCGCCAGGCGCTGGAGCGCCACGATGCCGAAGACCATGAGCGCCACCATCATCATGGTGGCGAACACGGGGCGCTTGATGGATACGTCGGAGAGGAACATGAGGGGCTCCCGAGACTCTGGTGCGGAGAATGCCTAACGTCCCTTGCCCGAATCGCCGCGCGCGGCGGCACGCCCGGCGGGCGCCTTCCCTTCACTTCCCGCAGCGGCCGGCGCACCCGCGCCGCCCTGGCCATTGCGCCCTTCGTTGGGCCCCATCACGCGCACCTGCATCCCGCGGCCCAGCGCACCCACGTTGCCGACGATGATCTGGTCGCCGGCGGCGAGCCCGCTCAGGACCTGCGTCATGTTCTGCGTCTCGTCCACCACCCCGAGTTCGACCTCGACGTGCTCCACCTTTCCCCCCTCGATGCGGTACACGAAGGGCTTGTTGTCGCGCGCCGACTGCCGCACGGCGGGCGTGGGAATGGCGAGGGCGTTGGGGATGGACTGCCCGATGATGCGCCCCGTCGCAAACGAGTTCCCCTTGATCGCCCCGTCGCGATTGGGGACCTGGATGTAGACGGTGATGGAACGGTTCTGCGGATTGATGGTGGGCGCGATGCGCGCCACCTTTCCTTGCAGCTGTCGGCCAGCGGCGGCGAACCGCACCGGCTGCGACACCTTCAACTCGTTGGCCTGCCGCGCCGGCACCGACGCCTCGAGCTCCAGCACGTCGTTGCGCACCACCGTGAAAATCGTGGCGCCGCGCGTCACGTGCTCCCCCGCCTCCACGGTGCGCGTGGACACCACACCAGTCGTGGGCGAGAGGATGCGCGTGTCGTTCGCGTTCTGCAGCGACGCCTTGAGCCTCGCCTCGGCCGCCGCCAGCCGCGCCTTGCTCGCCGCCAGCGCCTGCTGCGCCGTGCGCAAGTCACGCTCGGGGATCGCCCCCGCCTTGTACAACTCGTCCGACTGGTCGGCGTTCCACTGCGCGTTGGCCACGTCGGCCTTGGCCGATTCCACGTCGGCCGCTGCCGACGCGCGATCGCCCTCCTGCACCGCATTCTCGAAACGCGCCAGCAGCTGTCCCGCACCCACCCGATCCCCTTCGCGCACGTATACCTGCTGCACGTTCCCCTCCACGCGCGAGCGGACCGCGATCTCCTCGATCGGCTTGAGGTCGCCGTTGATGAGGATGCTCGCCTCGATCGTCACCGTCCTGGCATCGGTCACGTCGGACGGGCCGAGGACCATGGCCGACGGGCCGCGACCGCCGGGACCGCCGGGACCACCACCGCCGGGACCGCCCTGCCCCGTGCCGGAGGTAGTGCCACCACCGTTCTTGGCCGCGCCACCGGGCGTCCCGGCCTGGCCGTCCTTGCCACACGCGGTGAGGGTCAACAGGGCGAGCGCGCCTAACGCGCCCGCGAAGGTCGAGTATCGCACAGGAAGTCCGTTATCGAGTCGTCGGTCGGGTCGGCGGGAGTGGAATGTCCACGCCGCGGGCGCGCGCCAGTTCGGCCGCTGCCAGGTAGTAGTCGATCGTGGCGCGCGCGGCGTTGGTGCGCGCGGTGAGCAGCAGGAACTGCGCGTCCGACACCTCGAGCTGTGTGGCCAGCCCGCGCTCGAAGCGGAGGTTGGCGATGCGGAATGCCTCGTCGGCCTGGCTCACGTTCTCGCGCTGCGCGTCGAACGCCGCCTCGGCGCGCTGGTACTCGGCACGCGCGCGCGCTCTCTCCACGCCCACCATTTCGCGCTGCTGCGCCAGCTGCAACCGGGCAATCTTCTCCTGTGCCTGCGCCAGGTCCACGGCCCCCTTGGCACGCAGTCCGTCAAAGAGCGGCCACGACACGTTGAAGCCGAAGTTGCGGTCGGCAAACCAGCCGTTGTTCTGGCACGACTGTGACGCCGGTGCACCAGGGGCGCAGAACGCATGCGACGAGCGCCCCCAGATGGTCGGGAAACCATTCCCCGCCGGAAAAGCGAGATACCCCGTCTGAAAGAAGGCGCTGACGGTCGGCAGCAGGTCGGCGCGCGCCACGCGCACCCCCTCGCTGCGCGCGTTTACCGTCAGCTGCGCCGCTCGCTCCGACGGACGCGTGGGATCGGGAGAGCTGTCGCGCGCAATGCCCTGCACCACGGCACGCAGCGCCGCCGTGTCGATCTCCGACGTGAGCGAGAGCGGCCGAGCCGCCGGGATGTTCAGGATGCGGCGCAGCTCGATGTCGGCCAGCTCGCGCGCATTGCGCGACTGCAACAGCGCCGGCTCCAGGTTCGTGCGCTCCACACGCGCCCGCAGCGCGTCGTAGCGCGACGCCCGCCCCGCGGCCAGCAGCTTCTCCACCAACGCGATGCGCTCGTTGGCCAGGTCGAGATTGCGCTGCTGGATCGCCTCCAGTTCGCGCTGCAGCAGCCCGTTGAGGTACGCGCGCTGCACGTCGACCGAGAGTTGCGCCTGTGTCTCCGCCACCGTGAGGCGCGAGGCGCCGCGCACATCGCTCGCGGCGCGCGCACCAGCAAAGATGCGTCCCCCCTGAAAGAGCACCTGGGAGACGTTGATGTTGGAGTTGTAGTTGAAGTTCTGCCGGAAGAGCGAGTTCACCGCGTCGGCGCGCGCATTCCTCAGCACCTGCGAGTAGCTCGCCGCCAGCCGCGCCTGCGGAAGTCCGGCCGCACGCGCCGTGGTGACCTGTGCATCGGCCACTTCTACCTGTGCACCGGCAATGCGCGCTTCATCAGACTCGCGCAACGCACGCGTGACGGCGTCGACGATGCTCAACCGCACCGTGTCGCGTTCGGCCGCAGCGTCCGCGCGCAACTGTTGCGCCCGAAGTGGTTCGCGCGGTATCGCGGCGCCCACAACGGTCGCCAGCAAGAAGGGATAGAAAAGTCGGTGATTCATCTGACAACGTACGCGCGGAGTCGCTTCGCCGTTCATGAAAGTTTGGGGGGTGCGCCCAGAGCCTTCCAAGATCGCACATTGCCCCTCTCGACACGTAGTCGCCGTGCAATCGCACAGCGCAAACGCGTTGGGACAACCGCACATCGCGCGCGGATGGACGGCCGACGTTGGACGTGCACACCACCCCCTCATTAAGAAACTGCGACGACGTTCCGGTCGCCCCAAAGCCGCCGCCCCCGCCCCCGTCCTGACCTCACCCAATCGCGGTTCATCCCCCGCCATTGCCGGAATCGGCTCCGAACAACAAGCTTCCCCTTCCCAAGTAATGGGAGAACCGGTGAACGATAACTCGCTCGAGCTCCTGCAGGGGACGCTGGACGTCCTCGTGCTCAGGACGCTGGCCTGGGGGGCGATGCACGGCTACGCCATCACCCGGTGGATCCGCGAGCGGACCGAGGGGACGATTGCGATCGAGGATGCCCCGCTCTACAAGGCGCTGCACCGCCTGGAGCGACTCGGCTTCGTCGAGGCCGACTGGGGGGTGTCGGAGAACAATCGGCGGGCGCGCTACTACCGGCTGACGCCGGCGGGGCGCGCGGCGCTCTCCCAGAAGGAGTCGTCGTGGCGGCGCTATGCCGCCGCCGTCTTCCGGGTCCTGGAGCCGACCTCATGAAACGCTTCATTCGACTGCCGAGCCGTTCCCGCGGGCGCATCGAACGGGACGTGGCGGACGAACTCGACTTCCACCTGCGTGAGCGCGCCGAGGCGCTCGTCGCCAGCGGTTTCGCCCCCGACGAGGCGCTGCGCCAGGCCGAGCAGGAGTTCGGCGACATCAGGGGGACGCGCCGCTTCCTGACCCGGTTCGACAACCAGACGGAGCACATGACCGGACGGCGCGACTACTTCGGCGACTTGCGCCAGGACATCTGGTACGCCCTGCGCGCCTTGCGTCGCGCCCCCGGCTTCACGGCGACCGCGGTCCTGACCCTCGCGCTGGGGATCGGCGCCAATATCGCGATCTTCTCCGTCGTGAACGGGGTGCTCCTGCGCCCGCTCCCCTTCCCGCGTCCCGAGGCGCTCTACCGGGTGTGGTCGGCGGGCCCGAACGACGGCGTGACGAGGGCTGCCGTCTCCGCGGTCGACCTCGACGACTGGCGCGCACAGCGACGCGCGATCCTCGACATGGGGGGCTTCTGGTATGCGGCCGGCGGGAGCGGGATCGACATGCTGGGTCGTGGCGAGCCGCGACGGCTGTCGGCCGTCTTCACGACCGCCGGCTTCTACGGAACGCTGGCGATGACGCCAGCGGTTGGACGCGTCCCTCGCGAGGATGAACTAGTCCGCGGCGGGCGAGACCGGGTGGTCATGTTGTCGCACGCCTTCTGGGAGAAGGAGTTCGGGGGCGACTCGGCCGTGGTGGGGACGTCGCTCACGCTGGGGAGCGAAGCGTACGAAGTATTGGGAGTCATGCCTGCGGGGCTGAGCTATCCGGCCCCAGACGTCGACGTCTTTGTCCCGTACTCCACCATCCCCGACGCAGCCATTCCGCGAATTCGCCCCACGCGGATTCTCGACGTGGTGGCCCGCGCGCGCGATGGCGTCACGCGCGCCGCGGTGGAGCAGGAGCTGCAGGCGATCACCGCGCGGCTGGCGCGCGAGTATCCGGAGAACGCGGCGTTGGGGTCGGCGACCGTCGTCCCGCTGCACGAAGCGCTGACCGGGAACGTGCGCACGGGACTGTTCCTCCTGTCGGCCGCGGTCATGCTCGTGCTCCTCATCGCCTGCGTGAACGTGGCGTCGCTGCAACTGGCGCGTGGGAGCGTGCGGGGGCGCGAGCTTGCCGTGCGCCGCGCGCTGGGCGCGTCGGGAGGGCGCATCGTGCGGCAGCTCCTCACGGAGAGCATGGTGCTGTCGCTGGTTGGAGGGGTGGCGGGCGTGGCGCTGGCCGCGCTAAGCGTGCGTGCGCTGCAGGCGCTTGGGACGCGTGAGCTTCCGCGCGGCAGCGAGTCGTCGCTGGACGGGACCGTGCTCGCCTTTGCACTGGCACTGTCTGTGTTGTCCGGGATTCTGTTTGGCCTCGTTCCCGCGTGGCGATCGGCTGCCAGCGCGCCGCAGCGCGCGCTGCGCGACGCCGCTCGCGGCATTGCCGGCGATGGTGCCACGCGCCTGCGCAGCGGCCTCGTGGTGGCCGAAGTGGCGCTGGCGCTCATGCTTGTAGCTGGCGGGGCGGTGATGACGCGCTCCTTCATGGCGCTCCTCCACGTGGACCCTGGCTTCCGGCCGGACCACACCGTCGTGCTCAACTACACGCTCAGCGACGAGCGCCACCAGGACTACACCATCACCTACCAACAGGTGCTGGAGCGGGTGCGCGCCGTTCCGGGCGTGGTCGGCGCCGCATCCATGAAGGATGCGCCGCTGCGAGGCGTGGGCGAGCGCATCGGCTTTCGGCTTCCCGGCATGACGATCCCCGCCGGTGAGGAGGGACCGTCGGCGGCGAGCCTTCACGTGAGCGACGACATCTTCCGAACGTTAGGGACGCGCCTCGTCTCGGGGCGGGAGTTCGCCCCGACCGATCGGCGCGGCGCGCCCTTCGTCATGGTGGTCAACGAGGCCTTCGCGCGTCGCTGGTTCCCGGGGCAGGAGGCGCTGGGCAAGTCGCTCCTGTTTGGCGAGTCGACATCGGCCGAGATCGTGGGCGTGGTGGGCGACATCCGCCAGCGCTCGATGGCCGAGGCGGCGGAGCCCACGGTGTACATACACGTGCCGCAGAACGGGCGCGTGCGCATGAACCTCGTGGTGCGCACGCGTGGCGAACCGCTGGCGCTCGGCCCCGCCATCCGCAACGCGATCTGGTCGGTCGACCGCTTGCAGACGATCACTTCCATCTTCACGCTGGACCAGGCGCTGGGCGAGGCGGTGGCGAGGCCGCGGCTCCTGATGGTGCTGATGGCGGCGTTCGGCGTGCTGGGGTTGGCGTTAGGCGCGCTGGGGCTCTACGGCGTCCTGTCCTACCTGGTCAACCAGCGCCGGCGCGAGATCGGCGTGCGACTGGCCCTGGGGGCCGACGTGGGGCGCGTGCGCCAGATGGTGGTGGGCTACGGATTGCGCCTGACGGCCATCGGCGTGGTGCTGGGGCTCGCCGGCGCGGTGGCCGCGGGACGGCTGCTGGGCACCCTCGTCTACGGCGTGAACCCGGTGGACCCGGCGCTGCTCGCGCTGGTGTCGCTCACCTTGCTGGGCGTCGCGGCGGCATCGAGCTGGGCCCCCGCGCGGCGCGCCTCGCTGGTGGATCCGGCGGTCACGCTGCGCGAGGAGTGATGCTGCGCGAGGAGTGACGCGGCGCGAGCAGTGACGGTGCAACTGGCGATCAGGGCGCCGGTGCCGCGATCGCCAGCAGCTTGCGCACGTCGCCCACGATGGCCACGCGCAACGCCTCCACCGGCGCGTCGTAGCGCTTGAGTTCCTCCGCCGACCGACTAGCCCAGTCGGCAGGGGCGCGGCGGCCGGCCGCGATGAAGCCCAGCGCCTCGGCCCCGATGGCCGCCGTGCGCGCGAGCGCGCGCGCCGCCGGGACCGCCTGCGCCAGCGTGGGCGATTGCGCGCCGAGCGCCTCGATGCGCGGCAGAAGTTGCGACCAGCGCTGGAAGGCGATGAGGAGCGAGTCGCGCGCCGCAACATCACCCGCGTCGAGCACCACGCGCCTGACGAGCCGCTCGGTCATCCAGCGACCAGCGGGATCGGGGCGCGAGGCATCGACGAGGCGCGTGAGCGGGTGGCGCTGGTTGAGCATTGCCCCGTTGGTGGTCTGCCCGAACGCCGGTGGCTGCACCGCCGTGAAGAGCGACTCGACGGGCGTGGTGTCCAAGCCCGGGGCGATGGTGGCGAGCATGCGCGCCGGGTGCGAGCGCACGCGGAAGCCGGCCCCCTCGAGCCGATCGGTGAGGAGTTCGAGCCGGCGATACATGTCGCCGACGTCGGTGACGGTGCGCGGCGACCAGAGTCGCTCGGCGATGGCCCCCAGGCGCGGCCAGATGCGCGAGTCGGCGCTCTCGGCCGTGATGTACTCCGCCCAGATGCACGCCTCGCCGCCAAGGATGAGCCTCTGCTGCGCGGGGGTGAGTTCGTCGAACTGCGGCACCGGGTCGGCGGCGTAGTACTCGCTGGCCGGCTTGATGTGGTCCAGGTACCACGGCGCCGACAGGATGCCGGAGAAGCCCTGCTTCGCGGAGTTTGCCAGGTACTGCGTCCCGCGCCAGGACTGGACCACCGTGCGCGGCGGCAGGTCGGGGTGGAGGATCTCGTCCCACCCCATCATGCGCTTCCCGTGCCTGGTGAGGATCGCCGTGAGGCGCTTGTTGAAGTGCGCCTGCAGCGCGTCGTTGTCCTTGAAGCCGTGCCGCTTGCGCCAGGCGACGATGTCGGCGTTCGAGTCCCAGTGCTTGGCCTCGACCTCGTCGCCACCGATGTGCCAGTACGCGTCGGGGAAGAGCGGCGCCATCTCGTCGATGAAGCGCGCAATGAAGGTGTAGGTCTCCTCCCTGGTGGGATCGAAGATCGCGTCGGCGCCACCCCACTCGCGGCGGATGGCGATGGGGGGACGCTGGGCGCTGTACTGCGGGTAGCCGACGAACCACGCCGTGGTGTGCCCCGGCATGTCGAACTCCGGGACGACGCGAATGCCGCGATCGCGCGCGTAAGCCACCACCTCGCGCACCTCTTCCTGCGTGAAGTACAGCCCGTCGCTCCCCAGCTCGTGCAACCTGGGAAAGCGCTTGCTCTCCACGCGGAACCCCTGGTCGTCGCTCAGGTGCCAGTGCAGGACGTTGAGCTTGACCATCGCCATTCCGTCGATCGTCTTCTTCACCTGCTCGATGGGCATGAAGTGGCGCGAGACGTCGAGGTTGAGGCCGCGCCACGGGAAGCGCGGCTCATCGGCGATGGAGACGGCGCGGATGCCGAAGCCCGCCGCGTCCGATTCCACCAGCTGCAACAGCGTCTCCAACCCGCGCAAGGCGCCCACCGTCGTCGCCGCCTGCAGCGTGGCGCCGTCGCGCGCCACGCTCAGCGTGTAGCGCTCGTCCTCGTCCACCCCCTGCACCGGAAGCCCGGCTCCGCGCACGTCGATGGCGATGGTGCGCGGCGTCGCGGTGCGGGAAATGGAGCGCGACACCGGCTGCGAGATGCGGCGCGCCAGGCGCGCCTGGAAGCGGGCGATGGCCCGTTCGAGCCGCGCGTCGCTGTGCCCGGTGACGGCGATCGCCGTGGTGCTGTCGATTGCGAAGCGCCCCTCGCCGAGTCGCAGCGTCGAGGGGACGGGGAGGAGCGGCGTTCCCTGAGATGGCGCGCCCTGCTCCGCTGCGCCCCGCCCCGCACCGCCCGCCGCGCGCGCCCCCTGTGCCGCGAGCTCTCCCGTGGTGAACGGGCACAACGAGGCGAAGGCGCCCAGCGTGAGCGACGAAACCAGCGACCGAGTCAGCATCGGCAGAATGTGACAGTGCAACCCCACCCCAACCAGTGCCCCCCGCCCACACCGCCGCCGCAACATCGAGGTATCCTCCCCTCCCCTACTCAGGTATTATCTCGTCTTCTCGTCCTCTCGTCCTCTCGTCCTCTCGTCCCCAGCCTTCGCTGGGGCGGGCTTCTCGTCCTCTGCCCCACCCAGATGCGCCTCGTCACTCTCGACTGGATCATCGTCGCCATCTCGGTGGTGATCTCCTTCCTCCCGGCGGTCTTCTTCTACAAGCGCGCCGGTTCGAGCACCGAGGAGTTCTTCACCTCCGGGCGCGCCGCTCCGTGGTGGCTGGTCGGGATCTCGATGGTCGCGACGACCTTCAGCACCGACACCCCCAACCTCGTGACCAACATGGTCCGCGAAAACGGGGTGGCCGACAACTGGCTGTGGTGGTCGTTTCTCCTGACGGGGATGATGACGGTCTTCTTCTTCGCGAAGCTGTGGCGCCGCTCGCGCGTGATGACCGACCTCGAGTTCTACGAGCTGCGCTACTCGGGCAAGGCCGCGACCTTCGTGCGCGGCTTCCGCGCCCTCTACCTCGGCCTCTTCTTCAACTGCGTCATCATGGCAACGGTGAACCTGGCCGCCGCCAAGATCGGCAACATCGTGTTGGGGCTCCCGATGTGGCAGACGCTGCTCTATGCCTCGATCATCACGATCTTCTTTGCCTCGGTGTCGGGGCTGTGGGGGGTACTGGTCACCGACTCCATCCAGTTCCTCATCACGATGTCGTCCACCTTCGCGGTGGCGTACTTCGCGTTGCAGCAGCCCGAAGTTGGGGGGTTGGCCGGGCTCATGGCCAAGATCCCGCCGTCGCGCCTCAACCTCCTCCCCGACTTCAGCAACAACTGGAACGTCGCGCTCTCGGTCATGATCATCCCCATCACCATCCAGTGGTGGTCGGTCTGGTATCCCGGCGCCGAGCCGGGGGGCGGGAGCTACATCGCCCAGCGCATGCTCGCCTCCAAGACAGAGAAGGACGCCGTCATCGGGACGATGTTCTTCAACGTGATGCACTACGCGCTGCGTCCGTGGCCGTGGATCATCGTGGCACTCGCCTCCACGCTCATCTTCCCGCAGCTCAGCGACATCGCCGCGTCGTACCCGTACGTGGACCCCACGCTCATCGGGCACGACATGGCGTACCCGGCGATGCTCAAGTTCCTCCCCGCCGGCTTTCTTGGCGCGATGGTGGCCGGGATGCTCGCCGCCTATCGCTCCACCATCGAGACGCACCTCAACTGGGGGACGTCGTACCTCGTCCACGACTTCTATCGCCGCTTCCTGCGCCCAGGCGAGACGGAGAAGCACTACGTCCTCGTGGGTCGCCTCGTCACCGCGGGGCTCATGATCTGCGCGGCGCTTCTGACCTTTGGGCTCAGCTCGGCCAAGGAGAGCTTCGACCTGATCCTGTCGATCGGCGCGGGCACCGGGCTGCTCTACATCCTGCGCTGGTTCTGGTGGCGCATCAATGCGTGGAGCGAGGTGGCGGCGATGGTGAGTTCGTTCGTCATCTCGGTCGGCTTCTTCATCGCCCGCAAGAACGGTGTGGCGCTGGGCAGCGAGGTCTCGCTGGTGATCACCATCGTCGCATCGACGGCGGTGTGGATGACGGTGACCTTCCTTGCGCCGCAGACCGACCGCGCGCGCCTCATCTCGTTCTACAAGCTGGTGCGCCCCGCGGGGCCGGGGTGGACGGATATCCGTCACGCCAGCGGCGACACGCGCTCGCCCGACTCGCTTACGCTGTCGCTCGTTGGGTGGATGCTCGGCATCACCTTTGTCTACTCGGCGCTCTTTGGCACCGGGAGCTTCCTGTACGGACGCACCGCGACGGGGATGATGTGGCTGGGCGCCTTCCTCGTGTCGGGTTACTTCCTGCTCCGCCTGATGCCGCGCCTCTGGGCCGGATCGGAAGATTGAGCGGCGCCGACGTCGCATGACGCCTCCGCCCCGCGCCACCACACCGCTCGCCATCACGCCGCTTGCCACCACGCGCGCCGTGATCCTCGCGCGCGGCCTGGGCACGCGCATGCGACAGGCCGACCCGGGCGCCACGCTCGACGCCCAACAGGCCGCAGTGGCCGACGCCGGCGTGAAGGGGATGATCCCGATCGCTCGCCCCTTCCTCGACTACGTCATCAGCGCGCTCGCCGACGCCGGCATCACCGACGTCTGCCTCATCATCGGCCCCGAGCACCAGGCGGTGCGCGACTACTACGGCGCGCTCGCCATGTCGCGCGTGCGCGTGCACTTCGCCATACAGCACGAGCCGCGCGGCACCGCAGACGCCGTCGCCGCGGCGCGAGAGTTTGCCGCAGACGCGACGTTCCTCGTCCTCAACTCCGACAACTACTACCCGGTGGAGGCGTATCGCGCCCTAGCCGCCATCGCTGGCTCAGGGCTCGTCGGATTCGAACGCGAGGCGCTGGTCGCCGAGAGCAACATTCCCGAGGAGCGCATTCGCCGGTTTGCCTTGGTCGCCACCGATGCCACCGGCGCCCTCACCGAGATCGTGGAGAAGCCGGACGAGGCGACGTATGCGCGCATGTCGCAGCACGCGCTCGTCAGCATGAACCTGTGGTCCTTCTCGCCGGCGATCTTCGAGGCGTGCGCGCAGGTGCAACCGTCGCCGCGCGGAGAGCTCGAGCTGCAGGATGCGGTGCGCATTGCGATGCATGAGCTGGGGGAGCGATTCACCGTCGTCCCGATGGCGGCCGGCGTCCTCGACCTCTCCAGCCGCCGCGATATTCCCGCGGTCGCGGCGCGACTCGACGGCGTGACGGTCGCGCTGTAGCGGTGTAGCTTACGGCCATGTCTCACGATCGCGACCAGCTGCTGCGCGTGGGGATGTCGCCGCACCAGGCATCGGCCAAGGCGGCGATGCTCACGCAGTGCGACGCCGCGCTCGACGCCATCGGCGCCACCAACCAGCGCCACTCCGTCTGGGTGCCCGGGCGCATCGAGATGCTTGGCAAGCACACGGACTATGCGGGCGGCCGTTCGCTCCTGTGCACGGTCGAACGTGGCTTTGCCGTGCGCGTTGCGCTGCGCCACGATGCCACCATTCGCGCGGTGGACGTTGCCACGGGGAGCAGCTGCCAGACCGCGCTCGACCCCGAAACGCGCGCTGAGCCGGGCGATTGGTCCAACTACGTTGCCACCGTGGCGCGCCGCCTGGCCCGCAACTTTCCGTCGGCACGGCTGGGCGTGGACCTCGCGTTCGCCTCGGACCTGCCCATCGCGGCGGGAATGAGTTCGTCGAGCGCGTTGATGATCGCCGTCTTCGTGGCCCTGGCCAAGAGCAACGACCTGCGCTCGAGCGAGGAGTTCCGCAACGCGATCTTCTCGCGTGAGGAGCTGGCGTCGTACCTGGGGACGGTGGAGAACGGGGAGTCGTTCCGCACGCTCGAGGGGGACGCGGGGGTGGGGACATTTGGCGGAAGCCAGGATCACACGGCGATCATGTGCGCCGAGGCGGGACATATCGTCCAGTACTCGTTCGCCCCCGTTAGGCGCGAGGCGGCCTACACGCTCCCGCCCACGCACACCTTTGTGGTGGGGGCGAGCGGCGTCCTGGCCGAGAAGACCGCCGGGGCGCGCGAGTCGTACAACCGCGCCGCGCGGCTGGTGCGGCACCTGCTCGCGCAGTGGAACGCGACCACTGGGCGCAGCGACGCCACGCTCGCCGACGCCGCGCGCAGCGGCGCCGACGCGCCCAATCGGCTGCGCGCGGTCGCGCAGGCGTCGGGAACGGCGGAGCTTCCCGCGTCGGCGTTAGGCAACCGACTGGAGCAGTTCCTCCTCGAGAGCTTCGAACTCATCCCGCAGGCCGCGGCGATCCTCGCACGCGGGAGCGTCCACGAACTCGGCTCCGTGGTGGACCGCTCGCAGGAGGCGGCGGAGCGCTGGCTGGGGAACCAGATCCCCGAGACGGTGGCGTTGGCGCGTCTGGCGCGCCAGCTCGGCGCGACCGCGGCCTCGGCATTCGGCGCCGGCTTTGGCGGGAGTGTGTGGGCATTGGTTCCCGTGGGCGACGCGCGCGACTTCATGGTATCGTGGAGCGAGCACTACGCCGCGGAGTTCCCGTCAGCTGCCGAGCGTGCCGTTTTCTTCGCGTCACCGGCCGGGCCCGGGGCGCAGCAGTTCTGAGGAGTGCGCCGGGGGGGCGGGGGCACGATGTTAGGCGTGCGGGGGCTGGCTTTGGTGCGCCGTTCGTGACTCACAAATGCTTTTCACCACGGAGGCACGGAGGGGGAAGAGGTGAACGCGACAGTCGGCGCGCCAGACGTCCTCCTCCGTGCCTCCGTGGTAAAGCAGTTGATCTTTTTCTCGTAGCCGCGCGACCTCGTCTTCCCGTCCCCAGCTTTCGCTGGGGCAGGCTTCTCGTCTTCTCGTCTTCTCCCATATGTCTGATCATCCGACCCGCCGCGACCTCCTCAAGGGCGCGGCCCTCGCCTCCGCCGGCCTCGTGCTTGGCAGCAACGCCACCTTCGCACAGGGGGCGAGTGCTGCAGCTGACGGAACCGTCGACCTCGTCACCGGGAGCACAACGGGCGCCTCGAGCATGGTGGGCGTTCCGTTCGAGAAGCGCGAGACGGTGCGCATCGCCATTGTCGGGACGGGGCTGCGGGGGCGGTCGGTGCTGCACGAGTTGCTCGGCGTTCCCAACGTGCGCATCACCGCGCTGTGCGACACCGTCCCCGCGAAGATCGACATGGCGGTGCAGCAGATGCGAAAGGGGGGGCACGACTACGAGCCGGCGCGCTTCAGCAATGGACCCGATGCCTTCCGCGACCTCGTGAAGCGCGACGACATCGACATCGTCTACACGGCCACCCCGTGGGAATTCCACGTCCCCGTGGTGCTGACGGCGATGGAAGCCGGGAAGCACGCCGCCACCGAGGTCCCCGCCGCCTATTCGCTCGAGGATTGCTGGAAGCTCGTCGACACGTCGGAGCGCACGCGGCGGCACTGCCTCATGATGGAGAACTGCAACTACGGCTACAACGAGTTGCTCGTGCTCCAGATGGTGAAGAGCGGCGCCTTTGGCGAGTTGAAGCACGCCGGCGCCGCGTACAACCACGACCTGCGCGCGATACTCTTCGAGAACCGCGACGAGGGACTCTGGCGCCGGCGCCATCACACGCTGCGCAACAGCAACCTGTATCCCACGCACGGACTCGGCCCCGTCGCCTTCATGCTCGGCATCAACCGTGGCGACGCGTTCGACTACCTCGTGTCGATGAGCACGCCGGAGTTAGGGCTCTCCAAGTGGCGCAAGGACCACGTGCCCGCCAGCTCGCCAACATGGCAGGAGCAGTACAAGACGGGCGACCTCAATACCTCGCTGGTCAAGACGGCCAAGGGGCGCACGATCCGCCTCGAGCACGACGTCGCCTCGCCGCGCCCCTACTCGCGCATCAACTCGATCCAGGGGACCAACGGCATCTTCGAGGACTACCCGCCGCGCATCTACATCGAGGGAACGGGCGAGGAAGATCGCTGGACGACGATCGACGCCTACAAGGCAAGGTACGAGCACCCGCTGTGGCGCGAGCTGGGCGAGCAGGCGCGCAGCGGCGGGCACGGCGGCATGGACTACGTGATGGCCTATCGCCTGGTGCAATGCATGCGCGAGGGGCTTACGCCCGACTTCGACGTCTACGACGCGGCCGCGTGGTCCGCACCGGGCCCATTGAGCGAGATGTCAGTCGCCAAGGGAAGCGCGCCGATGAAGTTCCCCGACTTCACGCGCGGAAAGTGGCGCGA
Organism: Gemmatimonadaceae bacterium; assembly: GCA_020852815.1. Lineage (NCBI taxonomy): Bacteria > Pseudomonadati > Gemmatimonadota > Gemmatimonadia > Gemmatimonadales > Gemmatimonadaceae > Gemmatimonadaceae bacterium. The sequence goes on from JADZAN010000015.1 coordinate 111,087, forward strand.
GGCGCGCGCATCGCTGTGATTTGAACTGCCTTTCACCACGGAGGCACGGAGGGGGAAGTGCCGAGCGCGACCTTCAGCGCACCAAACGCACTCCTCCGTTCCTCCGTGCCTCCGTGGTAAAGCAGTTGATCTAGTTCTCTTCCGCAGCCTCCGCTCTCCCAAGTGCTTGGTACGCTCGAGTCAGACGTCACACGTCCGCACGCCCTCGGCGAGCGACGTCATTGGGTCGCGCTTCGGGATGAACTCCTGGCCAATGAAGCCCGTGTACCCAAGGTCGGCGATGGCTTGCATGATGGCCGGGTAGTAGAGCTCCTGGCTCGCATCGATCTCGTTGCGCCCGGGGACCCCCGCCGTGTGGAAGTGGCCGATGGCGCCAAAGTTGTCACGGATGGTGCGGATGACATCGCCCTCCATGATCTGCATGTGGTAGATGTCGTACAGGAGCTTGAAGCGCGGGCTCCCCACCTGCCTGACGAGTTCGGCGCCCCACGGCGTGCGGTCGCACATGTAATCCTTGTGGTCGACCTTGGAGTTGAGCAGCTCCATGCACACCGTCACCCCCAGCCGCTCGGCCATCGGCGTGATGCGCTTGAGTCCGGCCACGCAGTTGGCCAACCCTTCACCGTCCGACATCCCGCCGCGGTTCCCCGAGAAGACGATCATGCTGGGGAGGCCGGCAGCTGCAACCAGCGGGAGGAGCCGCTCGCTCTCTGCCACCAGCCGATCGTGTTCGCCGGGACGGTTGAAGCCCACGGGAATCGTGCTGGGGCCGTTGGCCATGGCGCACGTCAGGCCGTGCTGCTTTACCACTGGCCAGTCCTTCTCGCTCAACAGCTCCACCGAGCGCAACCCGATGCGCTTGGCCGCCGCACACAGGTCGTCCAGCGGCATGCTGCTGTAGCACCACTGGCAAACGCTCTGCTTGAGGCGTCCGCCGCCGGCCAGCGGCTGCAACGCGTGAAATGGATCGGTGGTCATGGCGACCAGCGGCGTTGCGGCAAGCGGGCCTGCCGCGAGCGCGCTCCCGGCGATCGCCGCGCCGCCGAGTGTCCTGAGGGCATCGCGTCGACTCTGCGACATGGGCTAGAGCGCCGCCAGCGCCTTGTACGACGTCGTGATCGACGCCCACGGATCGGCCGGGTTGTCGTGCTCCACGAAGTAGTGCTTGATCCCCGCCTCGCTGGCCTTCGCGAAGTACGAGGCAAACGGGATCTTGCCGCTCCCCACCTCGGTCATCGACCCATCGGCCTTCATGTCTTTCACGTGCACGCAGGCGAAGCGCCCGGGGTACTTCGCGAAGTAGGCGAGCGGGTCCTTCCCTGCCTTGTTGGTCCAGAACAGGTCCATCTCGAACTGCACGAGCTGCTTGTCGCAGCGCGCCAGCAACTCGTCGTACGGGACCTTGCCGTCGGTGAGCTGGAACTCGAAGTCGTGGTTGTGATACGCCATCTGGATTCCGCGTTTGCGGGTCAGCGCGCCAGCCTCGTTGAGCTGGTCGGCCAGCTTGTGGTACTTGGCGATGGTGTCACGCTCGCGCACGTCCAGGTACGGCATGATCGCGTACGTGTGCCCAATGGTCTGCAGCGCATCGAGCGCCGCGTTGGGATCCTTGAGGATGTCGCTCACCGGCATGTGAACCGCGGGCGAGGTGAGGCCGTTGGTCTTGAGCAGTTGGGCGATCTGCCTGGGGGTGCGCCCGAAGTAGCCGGCGAACTCGACCTCCTTGTAGCCGATTCCCGCGACCTTGGCCAGCGCTGCCTCGACCCCCTTCTCCATCTCGCCGCGAATGGTGTAGAGCTGCACGCCGCAGCGCTTCACCGCGACCGATGGGAGGAGGCCATCGACCAGCGCACGCCGACCGTCAGCCGCAAGCGACGCCTGGGCCACGAGGTCGTTGAGCATGGGAGACGCGGCGAGGCCAAGGGCAGAGGCCGCGGTGATGCGCTTGAGGACTTCTCGACGGGACGTCACGAAAGGGGCACGGAAAGGGGCACGGAAAGAGGCATGGAACGTGGCACGGGAAGGGTGGAGTCGGGCGCCAGATGACAAAGGCGACGCCCCGGGTCAATCGTACCCCGGGACGTCGCCAAGGTCCAGCGAAATGGCTGCTGCTGCGGGCGCCGCCCGCCGCTACTGCGGGCGCTGCCCCTTGAGCATTGCCTGCGTCCGCTTGAGCTGCGGGTTGTCCGGCGACGCCTGCAGTCCCTTGTCGATTGCCGCCAGCGCGGCCACCGTGTCCCCCTTCTGCGCCAACCCGATCGCGAGCTGCGACCAGGTCACCACCGACTTGGGGAAGTACTCGAGGTTCAGGTTGAGGAGCTTGATTGCGTCGTCGACGCGGCGGGCACGCGACATCTCCTCGGCCAGGCGCGGGAGCCCATCTTCCGAGAAGTCAAACTGCGCCTTTCCGTACGTCTTCTCGCGCAGCTCCTTGTAGCGCACGATGGCGCTGTCCGCGTCCTTCGCTTCCAGCGCGCCCAGCACCTCGGCGGCCAGCGTGCGCGGCCTTGAGGCGCCGCGATGGCACGTCTCGCACCCCACGCGCGTGCGCGCCGTGAAGGTGCGCCCGGACTGCGACAGGTACTTCTGGTTGATGTCCATCGTCATCTGGAGCATCTGTCGCGTGATCTTCTTCAGCTCCTTGTCGTCCGAGGCCGCGTCGAGCTGCTCCGGCATCTGTCCGGGGTTCTTCACCACGTGACAGTCATTGCAGCGCAACCCTAACGACGAGGTGAATCGCCGCATGACGTTGAGCAGCTCGGGGCGCGGAATGTCCTTGGGAAGGACCTGCAGGTTCTTGAACCCTTCCTGCGGTTGCGCCCCGGCAGCCGCCGGTACGGCCACCACCGGAACGGCGACGCACAGCACGGCGAACGAACGACGAACGAATCGCAACATGGCCGAACTCCTCGACTGATGGCCGCTTGAAATGAACGGCGGGCCGTACGCCGTGGGGGGAGGGGCGTCATTCTACCACCAGCGCGCCGCTGCGGCCAGTGAGGGCGCGGCGAGTGACACTACGCCCCGTGAGGGTGCGGCCGTCGACGCGGCGGCCACCCCTTCTAGCGAATCACCGGGCGCGTGTCTCCCGGGAGCAGCAGCTGGCGGTGCGCCCACCAGGGCGCGATCCCGTCCTTCATCACGCGCTCGTGAAAGTCGCGCAGGTTGAAGTCACGTCCCTCGCTCTCCCGCACGTCCTCGCGCAACGTCAGCAGCGCCCGCTTTCCCAGGAAGTAGCCCCCGTTGGTGGGGTCGTAGGCCACGCGCGACGCCTCCTGCATGGCCGCCGGACCGGGAACGTGCGCATTCTCCTCGAAGAACCGCGCCCCCCGTTCGATGCTCCACCCGTTGGCGTGCACATTGACGCTCACGATCAGGCGGCAGATGCGCGTCATCGACTCCGACAGCTGCGCCATTGCATAACGAGGATCGTCGGCGCGGAACCCCTGCTCCACCACCAGGTGCTCGGCGTAGTGCGCCCATCCGTCCTGACCACTCGATGGCTGCGGGAACGGGTTCAACCCGATCCAGATGCGACGGATCTTGCCCGGCGTCTGCCGCATGAACATCGCATGGACGAAGTGTCCCGGCATCGCCTCGTGCGCCGACGTGATGGTGAGCGACGGATAGTTGAAGCGCTCGAGCCATTTGTCCTGCCGCTCGGCCGGCCACGATGGGTTGGCATCGGTGACGTAATAGATCGACCTGACCGGCGTCGTCTCCAGCGGCGGCGAGGCGTGCATCGACGCCAGCCCGATGTCGAACGGCTTGGAGGGCTCGACCATCACGCGGTCGGCGGTCGGGAGGCGCACCAGATCACGCGTCGTCACGAACTGCTGCAACTCGTCGACGACGCGCCGCGCTGCGTCGACCAGCTCGCCGCGCCGGGGATGGTCGCGCAGCACGTCACCCCACACCGCCATGGCCTCCCGCGTCGAATCGACGGCGCGCGCTTTCTCCACGAAGAGCGCCTGCTCGGCCATGAGTTCGCGCTGGGCGATGGCGAGCATCGTGTCGGCCGGGACGTCGATCAGCTCCTCGGCGCGGTAGCGCGCCTCCACGTAGTCTCGCCCTAACGCCACGGTGCCGGTGGCGCGCGGGAGGATGGTCCGTTGATACTCGGCGATGAAGGCATCGATCGCCTCGCGCGCCTGGCGCGACTCCACCATCATCGCGTTCCACGTCTCGCCGCGCGGGGCATCGAGTGCCATCCCCAGGTCCTTCTCCAACATCCCGCTCGCCCCGCGGAACATCGCCAGCCCACGCTCGGCGAGGATGTGCGGCGGGTTGCGAAGGTTGGCGCGTGCCGCGGCAAGGAGCGCGGGCACTTGCCGCAGCTTGGCCGTCACGCGCCGCATGCGCGCCTCGCTCGGGGCGCTCTCCATCGTCATCAGGTTGTGCACACCGTCGGCCAGCGCCGAGGCATAGACCATCGGGTTGCGCTGCCAGCTGCGCGCCACGTCGAGGTCCAGCACCCATCCGTCGATGACCCCACCCAGGATGCGGTGGTCCACGCGCTCGTCAGGCGTGAGCGAATCGACGGAGATGCGCGCCAGGCGCGCCTTCATCTCCCGGAACCAGGAGAGCTGGCGCGCGATGTTCGCTGCGGTGAAATCCTCCAGCCGGTCGTCGTGCTGGTGAATCCCGTTCCCCGCCGCGATGGAGGGATAGAAGGCCGACCATCCGTCGAGATACTCGTCGACGAGCGCCACGAAGTCGCGCGACGCCTTGGTCGAGGTGCCGTAGCCCGCGCTGCCATTCGCGCCGGAGCCGCCGTTGGCATCGCTGGCGCCGGTCGTTTCACGCCCGCTCCTCGTCCCCTCCCCGCGTCCACATCCCCCACAGGCCAGTGCGGCCGCCATTGTCACGGCCAGCACTCCCGCCCGTAGCGTTGTTCGCATCTAGAGTCCCTTCGTGGCCACGAGTTCGATGGCCTTCGCGAATGCGTCGATCTCGGCCACCGTCGTGTAGACGTTTGGCGTTACGCGAATGCACGAGAACTCGTTGGGGACGATCCGCGCCCGCACGTGGATGCGATGTCTGGTCATGAGGTGGTCCACGAGCTGGGGGCCGCTGACGCCGTCGATGCTCATCGCGCCTAACGCGCACGACTGCGCGTCGTCGTCGGGCGTGAGGAGCCGGACCTTGGGAAACTGCGCCACGTGACGCGTCCACCGGCGCCGCAGGAAGCGGAGGCGCGCCGCCTTCCGCTCCGCGCCGATCGCCTCGTGGAAGTCGAGCGCCTCGGTGATCGGGTTGCGGATGTGCACGGGGAACGTCCCGATCGCCTCGAACTTGCGGATGTTGTCCTCCATCTCGGCGCTCGCGGCGAAGAGCGGCCAGATCGACTTGATCTTCGACCGGCGCACATAGAGGAAACCGGTTCCCACCGGCGCCGAGAGCCACTTGTGCAGCGAGGTGCCGAAGTAGTCGCAGTCCAGGTCATCGCGCGTGAAGGGGAACTGCGCGAAGGCGTGCCCGCCATCCACCACGACCTCGATTCCCCGCGCGCGCGCCATGCGACAGATACGCTGCACGGGGGCGATCTGCCCAGTCGTGAAGTAGACGTGCGAGACGTGGAGGACCTTCGTGCGCGGCGTGATGGCTCCCTCGAAGCGCCGCACCAAGTCGTCCGGATCGGTGGCCGGCACGGGGAACGAGAAGAGCTTGAGGACGATCCCGTCGCGCCGCTCGCGCTGGCGCCACGCCGTGTGCATCGACGGGTAGTCCTGCGTGGTGGTGATCACCTCGTCGCCGCGCGACAGCGGCATCCCGAGCTGCACCGCCTCCAGCGCCTCGGTCGTGTTGCGGGTGACGGCCAACTCCTCGGCGTCACAGCCGAAGCGCGCCGCGAGCCGGCGCCGCACCACCTCGAACTCCGGATAGAGCATCTCGTCCACGTAGTGCGACGGGCTCATGTTCGTGAGCGTGAGGTAGTCGAGCTGTGCGCGCTGCACCGAACGCGGCGACGGGGCCACCGAGCCGTTGTTCAGGTTGATGTTGTTGCGGTCGACGGTGAACGCCTGTTGCACCTGGAACCAGAAATCCTCGTCATCGGCAAGGTCGGCCGCGGGGCGCGACGGCTGGTAGGCGGCGAGGCGCTCGAGCCGCGCGGGGTCGAGCGTCGCGAGTGCGGCGCCGACGGAGGCGAGGAAGGTTCGGCGAAGCATACCCTACCGGAGAAGACGAGAGGCCTGCCCCAGCGAAGGCTGGGGACGAGAGGACGAGAGGACGAGAAGATGGAGCGAAGCGAACACCCCAGCGAATGCTGGGACCGAGAGGTGTTCCCCAGCGAAAGCTGGGGTCCACGTCATTTGCCCTTCGCGACCGAGCGCGTGACCATCATGCCGTCGCCACGTTTGCTGCGGCGTCCAGCCCCAGCTCCGCCACCGCCACCTCGCGCATCTTGTACTTCTGCACCTTGCCCGACACGGTCATCGGGTAGGCGTCGACAAACTTGATGTAGCGGGGAACCTTGTACGACGAAATCTGTCCCTTGCAGAAGTTCGTGATGTCGTCTGCCGTTGGCGTCGCCCCGGCCTTGGCGATGATCCACGCCATCACCTCCTCGCCGTAGCGCTCGCTGGGGACGCCGATCACCTGCGCGTCCTGCACCAGCGGATGCGTGTACAGGAATTCCTCGATCTCGCGCGGATAGATGTTCTCGCCGCCGCGAATGATCATGTCCTTGATGCGCCCCACGATGTTCACGTAGCCATCGTCGTCCATCGTCGCCAGGTCGCCGGTGTGCATCCAGCCGCCCGTGTCGATCGCCGCGTGCGTGGCATGCGCGTCGTTCCAGTAGCCGATCATCACCGAGTAGCCGCGCGTGCACAGCTCACCCTTGGTCCCGCGCGGCACCGCGCGCCCGGTCTCCGGATCGACGACTTTCACCTCCACGTGCGGATGCACGCGCCCCACGGTGCTCACGCGCTTCTCCAGCGGATCGTCGGTCGCGCTCTGCGTCGACACGGGTGAGGTCTCCGTCATCCCGTAGCAGATCGTCACCTCCGTCATGTGCATCTCGGACTCCACGCGCTTCATCACCTCCACCGGGCACGGCGACCCCGCCATGATCCCCGTGCGCAACGACGAGAGGTCGAACGTGACGAAGTCGGGAAGCGCCAGCTCGGCGATGAACATGCTGGGCACGCCATAGAGCGACGTGCAGCGCTCCTCCTGCACCGTCTCCAGCGCCAGCGTCGGGTCGAACGCTTCACCCGGCACCACCATGCACGCCCCGTGCGTGATGGCCGCCAGGTTGGCCATCACCATCCCGAAGCAGTGATAGAACGGGACGGGGATGCAGATGCGATCCTCGTGCGTGTAGTGCAGCGCCTGCCCGACGAAGTAGCCGTTGTTGAGGATGTTGTGGTGCGAGAGCGTGGCCCCCTTGGGAAAGCCCGTCGTCCCCGAGGTGTACTGGATGTTGATGGGATCGTCGAACTGGAGCGAATCCTCGCGCTCGGCCAGCGCCGCCTCGCTCACGTCGACGCCGTGCTCGAGGAAGGCGTCCCACTCCCCATCCAGGATCACGCGCTGCTGCATCTGCGGACAGTTGGGCTGCACCGCATCGACCATCTCGGCGTAGTGCGAGGTGCGAAAGTGACGCGCCAGGAAGAGGAGCTTGGTCCCCGACTGCGTGAGCGCGTACTCCAGCTCCGCCGTCTTGTACGCCGGATTGATGTTCACGAGGATCGCGCCCACGCGCGCCGTGGCGAACTGGACCACGATCCACTCCCAGCGGTTCGGCGACCAGATCCCCACGCGGTCGCCCTGCTGGATCCCCGCCGCCATCAGCGAGCGCGCCAGCGCCGTCGTTGCATCCCAGAGCTGGCGATACGTGGCGCGATACCATTGCCCGCGCACCACCAGCGCCTCGCGATCGCCGAACCGCTCCACCGCACGCCTGAGCGCGGCGCCGATCGTCTCGCCGAGGAGCGGTGTGGTTGATGTCCCGTGGACGTACGACAGCACGTGCGCGCTCCAGGTCGGCTGGTGGCTACCTCAGGTACGCTACACTCGATCCGGGGGGCGTCCAGTGCGTCACGGCACCGGTCGATGCACGTGATACACCCCGTTCGCCATCCCTTCCATTACAAGTCGCTCCCTGCCGAGCGATACACCACTCGCCCGTTGAACATCGTCAGCAGGCAGCGCATCTCCTTGAGGTCGGCGACGGGCACGGCGTAGGGGTTGCGATCCCACACGGCGAGGTCGGCGTACTTCCCCACCTCCACCGAACCGATCTTTTGCTCGAGGAACATCTGCCGAGCGGCCCAGATGGTGACCGAACGCAGCGCCGTGCGCACATCCACCGACTCGGCGCGCCCGAACGGGTCGCCCCAGCTGCCTAACAACGTCTGGCGCGCCACCGAGCTCCAGATGCCGTACCGCGCGGCGTACGGCGTCACACCGAAGTCCGAGCCGTTGGCCCAGCGAATCCCCCGGGCGTTGAACGTGGCGAACGGGTTGAGTCGCCGCGATCTCGCGGTGCCGAAGTTGGCCGCGTAGGTGTCGCCCAGCCACCAGGCAAAGGTCGCCGACGGTTCCGGAAAGCCGGCGTCGTAGTCGCGTTGCAGCTGTGCCATCAGCGCGATGGCATGATCGCTCGGGATGTTCGCATGGATGATCCCGTGCCGCAGCCCCGTGGTCGGCTTCGCCTTGAGCGCCTCGACGAACGAGTCCATCGTCCAATCGATGCCGCGATCGCCGATGGAGTGGACGCTCACGTGGAAGCCGGCGTCGTGATACATCCTGATCAGGAGGCGCACGGTGTCGGGATTGCTCGCCGGGTAGCCGCGGTTCCCCGTGTCGGTGTCGGTGTACCCCTTGTTCCAGTCGTCGTACAGCCACGCCGTCCGCGCCCCGCCACTCCCGTCGATGTAGAGCTTTACCCCGCCGGCGATGACCTGGTCGTCGCCGGTCGTTTCGTAGGGGCGTGTCATGGCCGCGCGCTCGGCGATCAGTCGCCGCGCCCCCTCCACCGAGCGCCCCCCCTGCCAGAGGGCGAAGATGCGGACCGGGAGGTCGCCTGCGCGTTGCACCCGGCGGTAAGCCTCCCACGTTGCCGCGGAGATCCCGGGGTCCTTCGCCCCGGTCATCCCCTCGGCGTTGAATCCCTTGGCCAGGTCGCGCAGGCTCTGGTCGAGCTGGGCCGCCGTGCGCGGCGGGATGAGGCGCCGCACCAGTCCCTGCGCCGACTCCTTGAGGACCCCCGTCGGCGTCCCGTCCGGGAAGCGGTCGATAGTCCCGTTAGGCGGGTCGGCGGTGGCCTTCGTGATTCCCGCCAGCCGCAACGCGACGCTGTTGGCCACGCCGTAGTGACCGGTCGTCTGCGTGAGGTAGACCGGGTTGTCCGGCGAGACCGCATCCAGGTCGCGCGCCGTCACGTAGCGATGCTCGACGAGCTTCCCCTCGTCCCACCCATGCCCTTCCACCCAGCCGTTGCGCCCCGCCTTCGCCACCTGGGCCCCCACCCTGGCCACGACCTCGGCGATGGACTTCGCACCGGGATAGGAGAGATCGAGCCGCTCGGCGTAGCCGCCGCTGAAGTGCGCATGCGCGTCCAGGAGCCCCGGCGTCACGGTGCGCCCGCGCAGGTCGATGCGCTCGGTCGCGGGCCCCGCCAGGATCTCCACCTCCGCGTTGCTCCCCACCGCCACGATCCGGCTGCCGCGAATGGCGACCGCCTGCGCCACGCGATCGTTGGCGTCGACGGTGAGCACCGTCCCGTTCACGAGGATGATGTCGGCGCGCGCTGGCTGCTGCGCGTGCATGGGGCGGTGAGCCAGGACCAGGCCGCCGATCGCCGCGACGGCGCGGATCCTCGAGGTCAGGCGATGCATGATGACGGAGGAGGCAAGAGGCAGGAGGGGCGCGACCTGGTGGCCGCGCCCCTCGCCAAACTCCGCCGCCGCCCTGGTGTTGTCGAGGGGGCGGGCGGGGTGTGCCGCGCGCTAGAAGACGAGCGAGAACGAGACCGGGATTGCCGACACGCTCTTGAAGAACGTCTTGCTGCCATCGACCGGGATCTGGCGCAGCCGGGCCTCGAGCCCGCCGCCTAACGGGCCGAGCTTGAAGCGAATCCCCGCGCCCGCGTTGTACGCCCACTCCACGCCGTCCAGCGCCTCGCCCACGGTGGTCACGTCGGTGCGGAACGAGACGGCGCCAATCCCGCCAATGAGATACGGCTGGAACCCGCGCGGGCCGAGGGGGAGTTCGAGGTTGGCAAAGGTCCCCAGCAATGAGGAGATCGCCCCGTCGCCCAGCTTGTTGAGGTCGGGGAGCTTGGGGGCGGCCAGCGCCTGCGCCTGCAGCTGGCGGGTAGCGCCGCGCGCTGCTCCCGGCTGCACCGACGCATACGCCACCGGCTGCCGCGCCAGCGATGCCGCCAGTGCGCGCACCTTCTCCTCGATCACGCTAAAGCGCATGTAGGCCAGCTCCGGGCGCAAGCGGAGCTTCTGGTGAAGGACGGCGACGATGACCGAGCCGCTCGCCTGTACCCCCAGGTCGTGATAGGTGGAGAAACCGCCCGTCGGGACCGAGGCGCCGCCCGAGAGGACCAATCGCACGCGACGCGGCCCGTTAGGCTGCGCCGACGGCGACGGTGGCGACACGGCCTGTGCTGCCAGCGAACTGGCGAGCGTGGTTACGGCAACCGTGATCGCGGCGACGGCTGCAACGAAGCGCCCCGCCGCCGTCCATCCCCTCCACGCCGCCCGGACCGCCGTACGTGCCGCTTCCATCCGCGCCGTTGTCTCTCCGCTCGCCGTTGCGACACCTGATGTCCGCATACGCCTCACCTCGCACCGTTGCACGCGACGGCTGTCCGGGGGGCGCCTCCCAAGGCGAGGGCGCGGTCGCACAGGCAGGCCGGCGTGGAGCGCCAATATGCACGCCAGCTGGCGGCGTGCGCGAGCCTCTCGTACTGGCCAACGACCGCTCGTCGCGCCCCGGGATGCCCGTGCGCCGGCGTCTCGCTGCGGCCAGTTGCAGCGCGACAATGTGCCAACGCGAAGCTGAGGTCGCCTGAGGGGGCACAGGGGCGGCGGCGCATGCGCACCGATTTGCTGGCGCGGATTTTTCAGAGTGGGGAGCGACTCGCGGCTCCCCCCACTCCCACCGCCTCGCCACATGTCCGGCCACACCCTCCCAGCGCGTCGAGCGCTCGCGCGCCTTCGTTGTGCGATCGCCCCGCTCTGCCTCGCGATCGTCGCTGCCTGCGGCGGCGACGGTGGCTCGACCTCACCGCCACCCACCCCCCAGGGCTTCGCCGTCGCGCTCTCGGCCAACTCGCTCTCCATCGAACAGGGGGCATCGGGGAGCATCACGGCAACGGTCACGCGTACCGGCGGCTTCACCGGCGCTGTCGACGTGAGCGCCGAGGGGCTCCCCAGCGGCGTCACGGCTACGCTGACACCATCGAGCATTGGCAGCGGCACGACGACCGGCTCGCTCGCCGTGAGCGTTGCGACGTCGGTCGCCCCCGGCAGCTACAACTTCACCATCCGCGCCAAGGCGACCGGGCTGAGCGACCAGACCTTCACCGCATCGCTCAGCGTGACCGCCAAGCCGGTCATCACCGTGGCGCTTGCTCCGGCCACGGCTTCCATTGCACAGGGCGGGAGCGGCTCGTTCAAGGCGACCATCGCGCGCACCAACTTCACGGGTAGTGTTGCCGTCGCCGTCACCGGCGCCCCAACCGGCGTCACGACGACCGTCACGCAGTCGGCCGACACCTTCGCCGTTGCCGTCGCCGTCAGCCTCAACACGCCTCAGGGGAACTACCCGCTCACCGTCACCGCCTCGGGGAGTGGCGTCTCCAACGCAACGGCCACCTACACGCTCGCTGTCGTCGCGCGCCCGGCGAGCATCGCCCTCGCAGTGTCGGGTTCGACCACCCTCACCACCTCGGCGGGAGGGGCCAACGTCTCGGCGACCATCATCATCAATCGCACCGAGTACCTGGGTGACGTCACGCTCGCCGTTGCGGGGACGCTCCCCAACGGCGTGTCGGCGACCTTTGCTCCGTCGCCCACCTCCGGCAACTCCATCACGGCGACCTTCTCCACCACGGCACAGACGGTGGCCGCGACCTATCCCATCACGCTCAAGGGGTCGGGGACAGGGATCACCGATGCCACCGTGGCAATCACGCTCGTCGTGAACCCGGTGGCGTCCATCTCGTCCATCACGCTGAGCCGCACCACGCTCTCCATCGCGCAGGGTGGAACCGACGCCACGAGCGTGAGCATCGTGCGCAGCAACTTCGCGGGGGCGGTCACCTTCGCCGTGAGCGGGCTCCCGAACGGCGTCACCGCCGATTTCGGCGTCAATCCCACTGGGGGAAACGGCGCCACGCTCACGTTCAGTGTGCCGGCAGGCGCAACGCCGGGAAGTTCGGTCGTGACCGTCACCGCCTCGGGGGCGGGGATCGCCACGGTCTCGGCGCAGCTCACGCTCACCATCACGCCGGGCGGCCAGACCGGGAACGCCACGTTCCAGTTCTGCGGCAGCGCGAGCAACACGCCGCTCTGGTTCGCGGCGCAGACGGGTTCCACATGGCAGCAGATCCTCCCGTCGTCACCCAACGCGTACTCGATCACCGTCGGGAACAGCGCTGGTGTGGCGTGGGTGACGCAGGACGACGCGACCACGACGACCCTGCACATCTTCTATGGCACGCAGTCCGAGCTTGCGGAGCGCGCAGCGACTCAGTGCGTGTCGCCCAGCGGGAAGACGGTGACCGGATCGGTGGCGGGGCTCGCGATCACGGACGCCGCCACGGTCAGCTTCGGGGGGCAGAGCGCGGCATCGCTCACCTCGTTCGCCCCGAATTTCACGCTGTCCAACATTCCCGACGGAGTGCACGACCTGGTCGCCGCCCGCTTGCAACTGCCGGGGATGCAGGCCGACCGTATCATCATCCAGCGCGGACTCAACCCGGCCAACAACTCATCGTTGGGAACGCTGAACTTTGCCGGCGCTTCGGCTATCACCACCGTGCCGCGCACCGTGAACGTGCAGGGGGTGGCCGGTGGCGAGTCGGTCACCGCCTTCGCCGCCCTCAGGACCGCGAACGGGACGAGCGCGACAGTCGGCATGGCGCTTCCCGGCGCCTCGACCACGCCGCAGGTGAACGTCGTCCCCGCCGCGTCACTCGTGACCGGTGACCTGCACACCTTCACCGCCATGGCGGGGATCGTGGCCAGCAGCGTCATGACCATGGGGCGTGTCGTGACGCACCTGACGTCGAGCGCGGCGAACCCCACGCTGGCGTTAGGCCCGGACCTCAACGCGCCGACCGTCTCCACCTTCGGCTTGCAGGGAGGCGTGATCCGCGTGCGGACCGCGTTCCCCATCCAGGCGCAGTACAACTCCCTTTGGGTCCTGGGCTACGCACAGAGTTCGGGCGGTGCCAATCGCAACGTCGAAGTGGTGGTGAGTGGTGCCTACCAGAACCTCGTGAACGGGGCGTCGTTCGGGAACAACATGCCCGACTTCTCCATCGTCCCGGGGTGGCAGTCTGCGTGGGGGCTGCAGAACAACGTCCTGATCTCGTGGTCGGTGTACGGCTTCGGCTGGTCGCTGGGGAGTGGCCTGTCGCAACCCATCCTCGACGGCACCACCATCCTCGGTGCGTTCAAGACGGGGAGTTACACCCCGCCCTGATCCGCCCCAGGCCCCTCCTCGTTCCAGGCGACCAGCGCCCAGGGCGCGCGGTGCGCGTTAGGCACCGCGCGCCCCTGGTGGCTGGCGCGTCAGGCACCGCGCGGCGGCGACAGACGCTAACATTCGTCGCATGACGACACCGCCGGTTTTCCCGTACGAGCAACTGGGGGGGGAGGAAGGGATCCGTCGCCTGGTCGATCGCTTCTACGACCTCATGGATTCGTCGCCCGAGGCGGCGAACGTGCGCGCGCTCCACGCGGCGAGCCTCAAGCGCTCGCGCGAGAAGCTCTTCATGTACCTCACGGGATGGACCGGCGGGCCGCCGCTATACGAGGAACAGTTCGGCCATCCGCGCCTGCGCATTCGGCACATGCCGTTCGCGATTGGCGAGCGCGAGCGTGACGAATGGCTCTGGTGCATGGAGACGGCGCTCGACGAGCACCCCATGCCCGACGAGCTGCGTGAGTTCCTGCGCGGCAAGATCCGCCACCTGGCCGACTTCATGCGCAACCAGGGCGACGCCTAACGAAACAGCGGAACGCGCTCCAGGAAGCGCTCGTCGCCAATGGCGGCGCAGAAGGCGGTGAGCGCCGCGCGGTCGGCGCCGCGCCACCGCAGGTCGTCGAGCGACTCAGCGAGCGGGACGTCGGTGCGAAGCGTGGCCAGCGTGCGATAGAGCCTCGCCTCCGTGCGATGCGTGCGAAGCTGCTCGGCGAGCGCGGCCGCTCCCCTAACCGTCACTCCCCACGCCCCCTCGGCGTCCGGGATGTCGTCCAGGGTTCGGTAGTGCGCGAGCACGACCGCCGCCGATTTCGCCCCCCACCGCGGAATACCGGGGATGCCGTCGGCGCTGTCGCCCACCAGGGCGAGGAAGTCAGGGATCGACGATGGCGGGATGCCGAACTTCTCCACGACCCCGGCCTCATCCGTGACCTTGCGCCGGATGCGGTCGAGCGCCACCACGCGCGCACCGTGCACGCACTGCATGAGGTCCTTGTCGGGGGAGCAGATCACGACCTGCTCCACGCCCGGCGCTTCGCTCCAGCGGGCCGCCGCGGTGGCAATCGCATCATCGGCCTCGAATTCCACCATGGGCCAGGTGACGAGCCCAAGGGCGCGCGTGGCCGACTCGGCGAGCGGGAACTGCGCCAGCAGCTCGGGTGGGAGCCCCTCTCCCGTCTTGTAGTCCGGGAAGAGTCGGTTGCGGAACGACTCGATGACGTGGTCGAAGGCCACGCCCACGTGCGTGACCCCGGGCTCCCGGAGGAGGACGAGGAGGGAGCGCAGGAGGGCGCGCGTGGCGCCGACTTCGCGACCGTCAGGTGCAAGTACCGACGGGGCGCCAAAATGGGCGCGGAACAGTTCGAAGGTGCCGTCGACGAGGTGCAGGCGCATGCGTGGGCGGGAAACGGAGCGGCTTCCGTCGGTCCCCCCAAGGTAAGCGCAGCCGGAGGGACATTGGCGCCGGGCGTCGGCGCACACAAGCGGTCGCAGCAAGACGGTACAAAGATGACGCGCATCCACGCGCGCCGATACCCAACGGTCAGACCAGAGACCGGACGCGGAGTGCACCTGTTGCGAATGCCCGGACGTCTGCAAGTTCTGGCCGTGCCCGGATGTGTCGCGCTGTGTCCTGTTTCGAATCACCAGACACCGTGGGGGACGTAATGCGAGGAACGCTCATTCGCGTAGCGGGGACCGTGGGAGCAATGCTGTTGGTCGCCGCCGCGTCATCGACGCCGGTTGCCGCACAGACAGGAACGATCCAGGGCAGGGTCACCGATAGCACCGGTGCGGTGATCGTCGGCGCGATGTTCACGGTCGATGGCAGCGGGGCCCGCGGCACATCAACGGCCCGCGGCCGCTACGCGTTAGGCGGCGTCCCCGCCGGTCGGCGCACCATGCGCGTGCGCGCGCTCGGCTTCTCTCCCGAGTCCATCGCCGTCAACGTCGCCGCCTCGCAGGTCACCGAGATCGACGTCATCCTCACCCGCTCGGCGTACCAGCTTGCGCCGGTCCAGACACTCGTCGGCTCGCGCGCCAAGCACACCGCCGCCGAGGAGCTGGCCGTGCCGGTCGACGTCTACACGGTGGAGGAACTCAAGCGCACCGGCTCCACCGAGACGACGCAGATCCTCGCCAACCTGTCGCCCTCGGTGAACTTCCCCACGCAACCGGTGACAGATGCCACCGAAGTGGTGCGCCCCTTCACGCTGCGTGGCCTCTCGCCCGACCATTCGCTGGTGATGATCAACGGGATGCGCCGCCACCAGACGGCGCTCCTCAACGTCTTCTCCAACGGTTCCGCGCCGGGCTCGAGCGGCGTCGACCTCAATGCCTTCCCGTCCAGCGCCATCGAGCGTATCGAGGTGCTGCGCGACGGCGCCTCGACGCAGTACGGTTCCGACGCCATCGCCGGCGTCGTCAACCTCGTCCTCAGGGAAGGGCAGTTCTCCCCCTTCATCAACACGTCGTTCGGGCAGAACCGCCCCGGCGATCCCTATCCCAACGACGGTTTCACCTCCGACGTGAACGGCGGTGTGGGTTTCAAGCTGGGACGTGGTTCGCTGTCGCTCTTTGGGCAGTACATGAAGCGCGACAAGGCCAACCGCGCCTGCCCCGATGGGTCGTTCCCCGACCTCAACGGGAACAGCGACCTGGTGCAGGACTGTCGCGTGGTGCAGAAGCGCGCCGCCGTGGCCCAGCCTAACGTGAACTGGGGGCTCGGCCTCGAGCGCGACATCCACACCTTCGCCAACCTGCGCCTCCCGCTCAACGCCAGCGGCACCACCGAGTTCTACGCCTTTGGCGGCATCTCCGATCGCGACGGCACGGGCAACGGCTTCTTCCGAAAACCGCAAAACGGGCGCAACTGGCCCGAGATCTATCCCATGGGCTTCCTCCCCGAGTTCCGCCCCGCCGTGACCGACTACTCGGCGGCCGCCGGCGTTCGCGGCGCACTCGGTGGTTGGGCCACCGACCTCGGGATGAACTACGGCTACAACGGCTTCGACTTCAACCTGCGCAACACGCTCAACTCCTCGCTCGGCCCATCGCTCTCCACTGCGACGGCGCCTGGCAAGGATGGACGACTCGGCACCGCCGACGATCCGGGGATCCCGAACCAGACGTCGTTCTACGCCGGCGCGTTGCGACGCGGCGAGTTCAACACCAACCTCAGCCTCTCCAAGTCGATCGAGATGGGGTTCCCCAACCCGGTCAACGTCGCGATCGGAGGGGCGTTCCGCTCGGAGAGCTATGAAGTCGTGGCCGGTGAGACAGCCTCGTGGATCAACGGCTATCACCTCACGAGCGACTCATCGGACATCGCCCAGGCCGGCTCGTCGGTCTTTCAGGGCTTCGGGCCGAGCGATGCGAGCAAGAACAGCCGCAACAACGTGGGGCTGTACGCCGACCTCGAAACGAACCTGACGCGGAACGTCCTCGTCAACGCCGCCGGCCGTTACGAGAACTACAGCGACTTCGGATCCAAGGCGACGGGGAAGTTTGCGCTGCGCTACCAGCCGCGAAAGGAATTCGTCTGGCGCGCCGCCGCCAGCACCGGCTTCCGCGCGCCGGGGCTCGCGCAGAGCTGGTACTCGCACACCACGACCGCCATCCAGAACGGCGTCCTCATCGAGATCGGCAACTTCCCGGTGACAAACAAGGCGTCGCGTGTCTTCGGCGCCAAGCCGCTCACACCCGAGACGTCGATCAACCTCAGTACCGGCATCGCGTGGTCGCCGACCAACGCCTTCAACGTCACCGTCGACCTGTACCACATCAGCATTGCCGACCGCATCCTCCTGGGCGCCACGTACGACGGCACCTCGGATCCCGTCGTGGCCAGGATCCTTGCCGACTCCGGCCTGACGACGATTGCCGGCGTGCAGTTCCCGACCAACGCACTCGACACCAAGACCGACGGCGTGGACGTGGCGGCGAACTATCGCACGGTGGTCGGGAGCGGGACGCTCGACTTCGCGCTCTCCTTCAACTTCACGAAGAACAAGGTCACGCGCATCGATCCGCTCCCGAAGATCCTGCAGGGGACCAACACGATCTACACCGACGCACTCGACCCGGTCACCGTCAACTCGATCGAGAAGGCGCGCCCTGATCGTCGTTCGTCGTTCACCACGAACTACAACCTCGGGCGCTTCCATGCGATGGGGCGCGTGCAGGACTACGGCAAGTTCGTGGACGGGAGCCTGGATGGCCTCGAGACCTTCGGCGCCAAGCAGCTCTTCGACGCGGAGATCGGCTACCGCTACGACGCCATCAACGTCTCTGTCGGGTCGCGCAACATCTTCAACACCTTCCCCGACCAGGTGAAGGTGGAGGCGAACACGAACAACGGGACGTTCATCTATCCCGCTGCGTCTCCCTTCGGCTTCAACGGGCGCTTCATCTACGTGCGCACCGAGATCCTGCTCACGCGGTAGCTTTTTTCGCTGCTGTTCACGCGGGGTCCGGGATCGTTCCGGACCCCGCGTCGTATCGCCCCTCGCGCCCGCCCGGCCCCGTGGTTCCTTCCTCGCCAGCCGCAACCTCCGCACCGGCCGCCACGCCCGACGACTCGCTGCGCCACTTCGGCGTAGGGGCCGCCACCGCCGTGATGGTGGGGAACATGATCGGGACCGGCGTCTTCACCGCGCTTGGCTTCCAGGCGCAGGCCCTGCACACCGGGGCAGCGCTGCTCGCGCTGTGGGCCGTGGGCGGGATCATCGCGCTGTGCGGAGCGCTCGCCTACGCCGAGTTGGGGACCATGTACCCGCACTGCGGCGGGGAGTACGTCTACCTCGCGCGCGCGTGGCACCCCATGGCCGGCTTCCTGGGCGGGTGGACGTCGATGACGGTTGGCTTTGCCGCTCCCATCGCGCTGGCCGGGATCGCCTTCGGGCGCTACCTGTCGGCGATCGTCGCCGTCCCGCCGCTCGTGGCCTCGCTGGTAGTGCTGGGCGTCGTGGCGTTCGTGCACCTGGCGGGGTTGCACGCCGCCAAGCGCTTCCAGGTCCTGATCACCGTGGTGCAGCTCGTCCTCATCGGCGCATTCATCACCGCGGGATTGCGGCACCAACCGGCGGCGCCGCTCGCCATGGGGCACGAGGGGGCGGCAGTGCGCGAGATGCTCTCGGCGCCCTTCGCCGTCTCGCTCGTGTACGTCTCGTATGCTTTCACCGGATGGAACGCCGCCGGCTATATCGCCGGGGAGATCTACACGCCGCAGCGCTCCATTCCGCGTGCCGTCGTCCTCGCGACGGCGATCGTCACCGTGCTGTATCTCCTCCTCAACTGGTCGTTCCTCCGCACCGTCCCCCTCGCCGACGTCGCAGGCAAGGTCGAGGTCGGGGCGCTCTCGGCGCACGCGATGTTCGGGCGCACGGGGACCGTCGTGATGAGCGCCATCATCGCCACGGTGCTCATCGCGACCATCAGTGCCCTGGTGCTTGGCGGGTCGCGCGTGACGTACGCCGTCATGGCCGACCTCCCCCGCTGGCGATGGTTGGGGAAACGCGCGGCCAACGGCGTTCCGCGCAACGCCATCCTCCTGCAGGTCGTGCTGATCCTCGTCCTGCTCCTCACCAACTCGTTCGAGCAAGTGATGCTGTACGCGGGGTTCACGCTCAACCTCTCCACGTTGCTCACCATCCTGGGCATGCTGCGGCTCCGCGTCACGCAGCCGCAGGCGCCGCGCCCATATCGGGCGTGGGGTTTCCCCGTCACGACCTTTGTCTACATCGCGCTCTCGCTGTGGACGCTCGGGACGCTGTTGCGCGAGCGCCCGCTGGAGTCGATCAGCGGGTTGGGGACGCTGGTGATCGGGATCGGGGTGTGGTGGGTGGCGCATCGGCCGGTGGCGACAACCGGTGTCGGCGCACGTTAGGCGCCTCCCATGCACTGGGCGCCGTCGGGGCTCGCCCCTCGCTCGACGACACGCCCCAGTCGAGTCGTCACTACCAGGAAAGGTGCGCTGCGCGTGCAGCCTTTCGCGCGGTCACGCAGCGATGAAAGCGGAGAACATCGCGCAAACTGAAGGGATATCGCCGATGCGTATACGAGCCGCACGGCGCAGTGTATGATGTCCCGCGCGTGACGACCGTGTGGTTCGTCCCGGGACCTTCAAGGCCGAGTGTTTCTCGGCAGGGAGGGCGACATGCGCCCATTACGATTCTTGTTCCTGACGATGGCGGTCGCGACCGCCTGTAGCGACCCGGTCACCAGTACGTCGAGCGCGATACTCACCGAATCGGGAGTCGCCTCCGCGACGTCGGCCGCCGATCGCGACGCGCCACACTACACCCCCCAACTACTTCCGCAGCTCCGGGGCGCACGATGGTCTGCGGCGTTCGCCATCAACGCGGCGGGCGTGGCGGCGGGGGTGTCATCCATTCCAGTCGAGGTACGCTTTCCCGGGCAGGGCGGAGCATTCGCCTGCCAGGTCACGGTCGCGACGATCTTTCGCGCCTACGACGCCCAATCGCTGCACACCGATTTGCAGCAGGCGATGGGCGTCTGGTCTCCGTGCGAGCTCTCGAGCATCGCCATGGACATCAACGACCGCGATGAAGTCGTCGGTGTTGCGTGGCAGCCCGGTGTTTGGGGGAGCGACCGCGGCTTCCTGTGGAAGAAGGCGTCTGGCGTGAAGCTCCATCACGCCGTTGGCCCGACGATCATTTCCGCGCTCAACAATGGTGGCGTGACCGTCGGCTACTTTGACCGCGACGGCTCCAACGTTCCCGACCTGACCTACTGGTGGCCCAACGGCGGCGGCACGCCTCCCACGCTCCCCTTCCGGCGCGTGATGTGGGGATGGGACATCAACAACGACGGCGTGACCTCGGGGTGCTGGAACTATTTCGCGTTCAAGCTCGACCTCACTGGACGCTTCACGACGAATGAGGAGCATTGCACCGCCGCGCGCGGGCTGCTGACGCTGTACGATGGTCGCGTCCCGAAGTCCGGCGGCATCAATGGAGCGGGCGTGGCGGTGTACACCAATGCCACGCCGGCGCCCGTGATGTGGGGCGCCGGGACCGGCAAGGGAGTGCCCGTGGGGTGGAGCCCCGGAGCAGCAACGGGCATCAGTGACCGGAATCGCGTCGTCGGGTGGCGCATCGCGCAGGCGGCGCCGTTGCATCTGGCGATGACGCGCTCGGCCGGCGGTCGCATCCTCACGCTCCCCGGCATCCCCGCAACCGCATCCACCGAGGCGTATGCCGTCAATCGGTGCGGCCACGTGGTGGGCGCGACGTTCGACGACAGCAACCTCGCACACGCAATCCTCTGGAAGCAGTCGCGCTGCGACGTGCCGTAAGTTCCGCGCCGCCTCGCGGCGGTCTCCCGTCAGGGTACACTGCGCGTGCCGTGTCCTCCTCGGTGACGCATCACCTGATCACCGAACGACCAGCACGCGCACGTCGTGCGCGGGAGACAAACCGTGAATTGCACCGTGCTGCACACCTTGAAGTACTCGGCCGTCCTGGCGGCCGTGGCGCTGGCCGCCGCCTGCGGCGGCTCCGACGCCGTTACCGGGTCCGATGACGACTCCAGCGGTACCAACAACTCCTCGTCGTCGGTCGCCGTGTCGGCGCTCTCCTGCAGCGAGAGCGGCGTCAATGCCAACCCGTTCACCGTCGCCAGGGCGCTCGCCTCGTATGCGGGGCATCACGAGCTTGCGTCTGACTACACATGGAATAGCGCCGACGAAGCCACCATCACGCTGAATGGCACCAGCGCCACCACGAACAGCACCGCCGTCACCATCAGTGGCACCACCGTGACGGTGAAGGCGCAAGGGACATATCGCGTGAGCGGGACGCTCGCCGACGGACAACTCCTCGTCACCTCGAAGGACACCGGCGTCGTGCGCCTCATCCTCGACGGCGCCGCGATCAGCAACAGTGGCGATGCCCCGCTCTTCGTCACCAAGGCCGCCAAGGCCGTCATCATCCTCGCCGACAACAGCGTGAACACGCTCACCGACGGCACCACCTACCCGGCCAATGCGGACCAGAACGCCGCGCTCTTCAGCAAGGCCAACCTCTCCATTGGCGGGAATGGCGCCCTCGTCGTGAATGCGCGCTTCAACGACGGGATCACCGGCAAGGACGGCCTCGTCATCAACAGCGGGAAGATCACCGTCACGTCGGTCGACGATGCCGTTCGCGGCAAGGACTATCTCATCGTGCGCAATGGAACGTTCACCCTCACCGCCGGCGGCGATGGCCTCAAGTCGGATCAAGAGGACGACGCCACGCTCGGCTACGTTCTCGTCAACAACGGCACCTTCGGCGTTACCTCGACGGGCGACGGCATCCAGGCGCAGACGGCCGCGCTCGTGACCGGCGGCACCTTCACCTTCAAGAACGGCGGCGGCAGCAACGTCGTCATCGCCGACTCGCTCTCCGCCAAGGGCGTGAAGGGCGACTCGCTCGTCGTGATCGATGGCGGAACGATCACGATTGATGCAGCTGACGATGGCTTGCACACCAACAGGTCGATGGTGGTGAACGGTGGGTCGGTCACCATTGCCACGGGCGACGATGGCGTGCACGCCGACCTCGACCTCACCATCAACGGCGGCAACATCAACGTCACCAGGAGCTACGAAGGCGTGGAGAACTCGCTCGCCGACATGGTGATCAACGGCGGGACCATTCGTGTGGTGTCGAGTGACGATGGCGTGAACCTAGCCGGCGCCGGCGACACGCAGCCCGGCGGTGTGGGCGGCGGAGCGAGCGCTTACACGCTGCGCATCAACGGCGGCCGCATCACCGTCTTTGCCAGCGGCGACGGGATCGACGCCAACGGTTCGATTGTCATGAGCGGCGGCTGCGCCATCGTGCACGGCCCAACGAGCAACAACAACGCCCCCGTGGATTACGACGGCTCCTTCCAGATGACCGGTGGCTTCCTGGTCGCCGCCGGCAGCTCGGGAATGGCGCAGGCCCCGGGCACGTCGTCGACGCAGGCCGCAGTGCTCCTCACCCTCGGCACCACACGCGCCGCCGGAACGGTGGTGCACATCCAGTCGTCGACGGGTGAGTCGGTGCTCGACTTCGCGCCGAGCAAGGCATTCCAGTCGATCGCACTCTCCACCCCCAAGCTCGCGACGGGGAAGAGCTACTCGCTCTACTTCGGCGGCACCGAGTCGGGGACGGCAACCGACGGCAGCTATGAGAGCGGGACCTACACGCCGCCCAGCTCGACGGCCAGCACCTTCACCCTTTCATCGATCGTGAGCCGGCTCACCTTCTGATGCCCGCGCGCTGAGCTGTCGGGCAATCGCGAGTGGCGCACCGCGCCAGCACGCCGCACATTCGAAGCGGCGATTGCTGGCGCAGTGTCGTTCGTGGCCCAGCGATCCAACTCGCAACCAACAGGAGAGTCCCGGTGGACCAGAATCGCACTGCACCCGATCAGCTTCCCATCGGCGACGTGAGCCGCCGCGACTTTCTGCAGGGGACCGTGGCCAGCGCCGCGCTCTTCGCCATTGGCGACACGCATCGCTTCGCTTTCCTCGAAACGCAGCAGGACGCCGTCCTCGCGCAGATCACCGCGCAGCACGACGCCACGGTGAAGATGATGCGCGACTGGATCGCGCTCCCGTCGATCGCCGCCGAGAACCTCAACTATCCGCAGGGGCCGGAGTACATGGCCAAGCTCGCGCGTGAGTCCGGCTTCGATCACGTCGAGGTGATTCCCACCGCCGGCAAGGGGGGCGTCTTTGCCACGCTCGACAGCGGCGCCAAGACCACGCTCGCCGTCTACATGATGTACGACGTGAAGCAGTTCGATCCCAAGGAGTGGACGTCGCCGCCGCTCGAGGGGCGCCTTGTCGACCGCCCGGGGCTCGGCAAGGTGATGGTTGGGCGTGGCGCGACCAACACCAAAGGTCCGCAGACCGCCTTCCTCGCCGCAATGAAGGCATTCAAGGGAGCCGGGAAGAAGCTCCCGGTGAACATCGTCCTCGTCGCCGAGGGTGAAGAGGAGATCGGTTCGCCCAACTTCCGCGAGATCGTCTTCAAGCCGCATGTGGAGGCAGCGCTGCGCAAGTGCGTGGGGATCATCATCCCGTTAGGCACGCAGTCGCCGGATGGCGAGGTGGAAATCAACCTCGGCGCCAAGGGGATCGTCGAGCTCGAGTTGGTGTCGACCGGTGAGAAGTGGGGGCGCGGCCCCAAGCTCGACGTGCATTCCAGCTACGAGGCGCAGATCGACTCGCCGGCGTGGCACCTGGTGCAGGCGCTCAACACGCTGGTGAAGGCCGACGGACACACGCCGGCGGTGGCGGGCTTCTTCGACAAGGTCAAGCCGCTCACGCCGGCGCAGGTGAGGATCATCGACCAGGCGATCCCGCGCAAGAACGAGGCGCTCACCAAGAAGGCACTCGGCGTCGAGCGCTGGTTCGCCGACGAGCCGTGGCGCCAGTCGCTCATCCGCCTCGTCTCGCAACCGACGATCAACATCGAAGGGCTTGTCGGCGGCTACACTGGTCCCGGTGGCAAGACGATTCTCCCGCACCGCGCGGTGGCCAAGATCGACATGCGCCTCGTGCCAGACATGACGGCCAAGGGGACGCTCGAGTTGCTCAAGGCGCATTTGAAGAGCCGAGGATTTGGCGACATCGAGGTGAACATGACCGGCGGCTACGACCCCACGGAAACGCCGGCCGACTCGAAGCTGGTGGCGGCGATGCAGAGCGCGTACAAGAAGCTGGGGACCGAGCCGACGCTCTGGCCGCGGCTGGCGGGGTCGTGGCCCGGGGTGACGTTCACCGGCGCGCCGTTGCATCTGCCGGCAGGGCAGTACGGAATGGGGATCGGGAGCGGAGCGCATGCGCCTGACGAGTGGTACCTCATCGACTCGACCAACCCCAAGGTGGCGGGGATCGACGGGGCGGTGCGGTCGTATGTGGAGTTGTTCTATGCGTTGGCGTAGGGGGCGGGCGCAGCCGTCGTGGCGTACGCGCCCGTCGTGGCGCGCGCCCCCGTCGTGGCGCGCGCCCCCGTCGTGGCGTGCGCGCCCGTCGTGGCGTGCGCGCCCGTCGTGGGGCGCACGCCCCACATCCCAGCGCGCCCCCTTCCCAGCGAAAGCTGGGATCCATTTGTCCTCGCGTCGCACGCGAACGGTCGCTCCCGGGCGAGTCAGCTCGGCCTCACACGAAGCCACGAACCAGTTGCTACGTGACCTAGGCAACTTCCAAGTCGTGCCGTAGGCCCTCACTCTCTGCCCCTCCCATGCTATCAGTGCTCTTGTTTCGCGCAGCGGGGATCAGGCGATTCTGGCTAACTATCGTTTGCCTTTCCATCGGCGCATGCGCTGACACTGAGTGTGTTTCCGGCGTCGGAGCGCCGGGCGTGCTGCTTACAGTTCGCGACTCGTTGACCGATGCGGGGCTCGACTCTGTTTCAACCGTCACGGTCGTCCGGCTGACAAATCGGCTTGCCCCTGGTCAACCGGACTCAGCCCGCGGCCCCCTCGTTTCGGGGTCCAATGCGCCACGTGGCCCGCTGTCCATCACTGACGATCATCCCGCACGATATCGTATCCTTGTCGAAGTGCCGCTATACGCTGCATGGGAGGCCAACGTTGAGGTGGAACGATCTTGCCCCTCCGTGCGCACCGTATCGTTAGTCGCCCGCATGAAGGCAGCCAGCTAGCCGTCGGCAGCTCGCGCAACCCTTCCCGAGGAAATTCGGCCTGGGCGGAATAGGTGTGCTCACCACCTCCGGCGCGCGCCCCTCTCGCATCTGCGTGTCTTTGCGCATGGCTCGACTACTGCACCCGAGGGAACTCCGTCACCCTGATGTTCGTGCATCCATACGGGATGAGCGTCACCTCTTCTTCCGGCTCGTTCGTCGGCGCGCGCCTCGGATCGGCCCAGGTGTTGTCTACCGGGGAGATCTCTCCTGCCCAGCCGTTCTCCAGTCCCCACCGCGGGATGCGACGCGCGCGCACCGTCGCCGACATCCCGGCACCGTCAGGAGCAAACGGGCGCTCACCCACCGGATGCTCGGCGAATCGCACGCTCTCCGCCGGCTTGTCCGGGTCCACGATCAACCCGTAGTTCCACGGTGTGGCCGGACGCACCTCGAAGTCGCCGTGCGGAAGCTCACGGTGCGGCTTGTCGGCGTTCACGCGGGTCCACTCCTCGCCGAGCTTGAGCGAGTAGACCAACGGGCCGCGCTCGACGGCGACGGCGCCGTTGTAGCGGGTGGTGATCTTCGGCGCCATCGGGAGGCGCACGTCCAGCGTCGTGATGCCACTCCACTCGCGAGTTAGGCGATACACGCTCCCGGCGCGCGCGCGCATCGGCTCCCCCATCCCCACCTGCACGGTCGCCCCCTCGGCCCACGCCGGGATGCGCAACGCCAACGGAAAGCGCGTTGCGCGCTCCGTCGTTAGGGTGATGCGCACCGACTCACGGAACGGATAGTCGGTGTCGACGACGACCTTCACCGGCGTCCCCTTGAGCGTCGTCTGTACCGTGCACGGCGCCCACGCCATCGCCGCCAACCCCTCGTCTGGCGTCGTCATCCAGAGATGCTGCGCGAACTTGGGCCACCCCTGGTGCATGTTGGCGGTGCAGCAGCCGAAGTTGGGCTCCAGGCCATAGAGATTCGACTCGGGACCGTTCGTCGACCAGCCGTGCTGCGCATTGACGGTGCATTGCACCTGGTTCACCTGCTGCACGTACTGGTGCGACCACATGTCGGGGGCAAAGGTCGCGGGGAGTGCGTTATAGGCGAGGCGCTCCAACCGATCGGCGAAGGCGCCATCGCCGAACGTGCTGGTGAGGATCTCCAGCGAGTACATGTACTCCACCACGGCGCACAGCTCACTCCCCTGCAGCGGATTCTTCCCCGACAGGCACTCGTCGCCGCTGAACATCCCCGTCACCTGCCCGTGGTATCGATCGAGGATCTCGATCATCTCGCTGGCAAAGGCACGGTCGGCGGGGCGCTGGTCAAGCCGCCAGCTCAGCGCCGCCGCCTTGGTCGCCATCCCCATGTTCACCACGTGCTTGGTCCACTTCCACAGCCCGCGCCGTGGCGTGGGGACGCGCACGTCGTCGGTCGCCATCAGCGCCGCAAAGTCGACCCCCTGCGCGCGCAGCGTGCGTGCGTAGTCGAGGAGCCACGCCTCACCCGTCTTCTCATACGTATAGAATGCAGGGACGACTCCCTCGTACCAGCGAAAGCGCCCCCAGTCGAAGAGCGGACGCGCCGGCAGCGCCTCATGCATCGCCTTCATGCTGCGCATCGCGGCGCGCAGCGCACGATCATCGCCGGTGGCTTCGTGATGCAGCGTGAGGACCTTGTTGGCGAGGAGGATCGCCCACGGATCGTAGCGCTTTTCGTTGGCGTCGAGCGGATACGGCGCGTACCACCCGTCGGCGCGCTGGTGCGTCACGATGTGGTCAACGTGCTTCGCGATGCGCGCCGAGAGGGCGGTGTCGTTGACGAGCCTTGCGAGGGGGATCGCTCCGTCGAGCCAGTACGGCGCGCGCTCCCACCCTTCCGCCTCCCCGCCGAACCACTGCGACTCGGCGACGTCGGGCCAGAACTCGTCGAGGTGCCCCGTGAGGCCGTCGGCCTGGAGCTGCAGCTGCCGGGCGAGCCAGCCGTGCGGGCGCACGGCGCCTAACGGCAGCGGGGAGAAGGCGGGGGCGGCGAGCGCCATCGGCGTCACGTTCGATGGTTGAGGGACGGCCACCTGCGCGAGCGCGTCGACGGGGAGCGAGGCACCGGCGATTGCGCCGGCGGCGACACGGGTCAGGAAGTCGCGGCGGTCGAGATCGGACATCGTCTTGGGAGGCTCGTTTGGCGGTGTGGCTGGAACGTACGCGTGGCGGTTCGGGGGGGCGAGGCTTGGCTCGGCGTGGGGTGAGCAAGGGCGCTCTCACACGAAGGCACGAATGCACCAAGATGATCGTGTGATGGGCGGGCCCGGTGTGCGCGTGAAGAACTGCCGGCTCGCGCGAAGACGCGCAGAGGAGTACGGTGCGCTCTGCACGTTGCGGCGCGCGCCAATCACCGCCCAGTGCGCCAATCACCGCTCAGTGCGCCAATCACCGCCCAGTACGCCAGTCGCCGCGCAGCGCGCCAGTCGGCGCGCAGCGCGCCAGTCGGCGCCCATCGCGCCAATCACCACCCAGCGCGCCAGTCGCCGCGCAGTGCGCCAGTCGCCGCGCAGTGCGCCAGTCGGCGCCCAGTGCGCCAATCACCGCCCAGTGCGCCAATCACCGCCCAGTACGCCAGTCGCCGCCCAGCGCGCCAATCGCGCCAATCGCCGCCCAGCGCCAGTCGCCGCCCAGCGCGCCAGTCGCCGCCCAGCGCGCCAGTCGGCGCCCAGCGCGCCAATCACCACCCAGCGCGCCAATCACCGCCCATCGCGCCAATCACCGCCCAGCGCGCCAATCACCGCCCAGCGCGCAACTCGCCGAGCAGCGCGCGGAGTCGTCGCACAACACGCCACGTCATCGCATCGCGCACCCACCGCCCCGGCGCACACCGCACTTCCCAGCGAAAGCTGGGATCCATTTGTCCGCGCGTCGCACGCGAGCGGTGGCTTCCATGGGAGAAACTTCGGACGTACGCGATGCCTGTCCCGGCGAAGGCTGGGAACGCGACGGCGCCAACGAGAAAGTGGTCGGGCGTCGCGTGGCGTGACGCGTGGGCGGTGGGCAGGCTCGACAGGGGTTTGGATTGTCTTGATACTTGGGGGGCTGTGGGTTCGGGGCTTCCCTTTCGAGTGTTCACATGACTGAGCCGTTTTCGCGACGCGATTGGATCAGGACCGTTGGGGTCGTCGGTGCGGGGGCGATGGTCCCTGCGGGGGCGCTCGAGGCCTTGGGGACGGATGCGGGCGCGCCGACCACGGCGCCGACGATCGTTCCGCCCCCCCTCCCCGTCCGCGCGCTCTACGCACCTGGCGACATCGTCGAGCTGTACTCCACCAGCGAGGTCTTCATCCCGCCCAAGGGCGACTCGTTGATGAAGTTCTCGTTCGACTTCCCGGAGCCGGCGGTCGTCTTCGGTGATCATCGCTTCGCCTTCCTCCTCTTCACGGAGGAGAACACCTACGCGATGGACCGGCGGGCGATGAAGGCGAGCGGGAACGGCGACGCGCTCGAGCTCAGCTGCAATCGACTCGTGTGGGCCGGCGGGCAGGAAACGTCGCCGGGAACCGTCACGGTGAAGTTCCGGCGCACCGGGCGTACGATCGAGTGGGACATCGTGGCCGAGATGCCCAAGCCGATTCGTACCATCACCACGGTGATTCGCGACGTGCCGCGCGGCAAGGTGTCGTTCGGCGGCGGTGCGCTCATCGACCCCAAGGCAGGCGACCTGCTCGGCGGCTACACGTTCGGTGCAGGCGACCTGCACGGGGCGCAGGTGCCGTACAGCATGAACACGCCGCTTGCCATCGTACAAACCGGCGACAGCGACTTTCTCTATCTCACGTCGCGCGACACGCGGGTGCGCCCCAAGCGCTACTATTTCCAGGCTGGCGAGCGCGCCTTCCGCGCCGAGGCAATCTACGAACATGATGCATGGCGCGAGGACACACGTCTCGTCGTCCCCACGTGGCAGCTCGGCCACACCGCCACGCTCGACGAGGCGGTGGCGCTGCACATGGCGCACATCGAGCGCGCCTTCAACATCCCCACCTGGGAGGCGCGCACCGACGTCCCGGCGTGGATGCGCAACATCGCCCTCGTGATGACGCTGCACGGACAGCACTTCACCGGCTACATCTTCAACGACTACGCGCAGCAGCTGGCCATCCTGCGCTGGATCGCCACGCTGATTCCCGCCGAGCGCGTGCTGGTCTTCCTCGCCTCATGGGACGGGCGCTACTACTGGGATTACCCCAACTACATTGTGCCGGCACGCATGGGGGGCGAGGCGGGGTTCCGCACGCTCATCAAGGAGGCGCAGAAGCTGGGCTTCAGGATGATGCCCATGTACGGGACAAACTCCGCCAACCGCAAGCTCCCCAACTGGCCGAGGCTCGCCAAGGGAGCCACGCGCAAGATCGACGGCGACGTCTACAACCTCAACTGGGTCGACTGGAACAACGACCGGCACCAGGACGGGTGGGGGGCGTACATGAACCTCGGCGATGACACCTGGCGCCACTATATGGAAGGGCGCATCGCCGAGATGATCGAGCGTTTCGGCGTCGACGCCTACTTCATGGATATCGTGGGCGGGCACGTGAACAGCACCAACGGCGACATGCATGAGGGGACGCGACTCCTCGTGCAGAACTTGCGCGCCAAGTATCCCAAGGTGCTCGGCGTCGGCGAGATGCCGTACGATGCGCAGCACGCGTTCATCCCCGTGTACCACGCCGGCAACGGCCCGCTCTGGCGGAAGTACTCGAAGTTCTTCTCGCACCTGAGCGCGCCGGCCGCGGGGCGCGGGAGCACCGGCGTGCACGAGTGGGGCTTCTCCCAGTTCAACAACGAGACGCTCGGGCTCAACCCCAACGCCATTCCCACGCTCCAGGTGGTTGACGACACCTTCTCCAGACATCGTGACACCATGGCGGCGATCGTTGCAGCGGCCAAGAAGCGCGCGGGGATCGCATGAGCCGCTCGCGCAAACCTAACAAGGGACTGGGCCAGTATCGCAGCGTCGGCCGCCCCCCGGTGCGCGCCTCGCGCGCGATGCGAGAGGCGGTTTGCGAGGCCAACATCGAGTTGTTCCGGCGCGGGCTGGCACGCTTCACCTTCGGCAACGCCAGCGCCGTCGACCGCGAGCTGGGGCTCATCGTCATCAAGCCGAGCGGTGTGCCGTATGGCGCGCTCACGCCGGCCAAGATGGTGGTGACCGACCTGATGGGGGTCGTCACCGAGGGGACGTTGCGTCCGTCGTCCGATCTTCCCACGCACGCTGCACTCTTCCGCGCCTTTCCCACCATCGGCGGCGTGGCGCACACGCACTCGATGTTCGCGACCGTCTTTGCCCAGGCACGGCGCGCGATCCCCTGCCTCGGCACCACGCACGCCGACTACTTCCACGGGGCGATTCCGGTTACCAAGTCGCTCACCGCGCGCGAGATCGCCACCGACTACGAGTTCAACACCGGCGTCGCCATCATCAAGCGCTTCGACGCGCTCGACCCGCTGGCCATGCCCGCAGTGCTCGTCGCCAACCACGCCCCCTTCTGCTGGGGCGCGACGATCGTCGACGCCGTGAACAACGCCTCGTTCCTGGAGGAAGTGGCGACGATGGCGTACCACACGCTGGTGCTCGACCCCGACGCCAAGCCGTTAGGCGCGCCGTTGCTCGACAAGCATTTCCTCAGGAAGCACGGCGCCAAGGCGTACTACGGCCAGGGGTCGTGATGCATCGCCTTGCCGCCGCGGCGTGCGCGGCGTGCGCGGCCGCGCTCGTCGCCGGTTGTCACTCCAGTCCCAACCCCAACCCGCGCATCGCCCGCGACGGCGACGCCATGCTCTTCTCGTACTTCACCCGCAACGGCGAGGACGGGTTGCACCTGGCGTACAGCGAGGACGGGACGACGTGGAAGCCGATCAACGGCGCTCGCTCGCTCCTCACCCCCGCGGTGACGGGGAACGGCATCGGCTGGCAGGAGTGGGACACCAAGGCCGCGCTGATGCGCGACCCGTCCATCCTGCGTGCACCTGACGGAACGTTCTACATGGCGTGGACCATCTCGTGGACCGACCGCGGGATTGGCGTCGCCAGGTCGAAGGACCTCATCCACTGGAGCGAGCAGCGCCGCATCGGAGTGATGGACCACGAGCCTAACGCGCTGAATGCCTGGGCCCCCGACCTCTTCTGGGACGATGCAGCGAAGGAGTTCGTGATCGTCTGGTCGACGTCGATCCCTGGGCGCTTCCCGGCGACCGACTCGCTCGCCGAAAAGACCTCGCGCGGTCGCGCCGACCACCGGCTGTACTACACGACCACGAAGGACTTCGAGCACTTCGCCCCGGGAAAGCTCCTCTACGACGGCGGCTACCCCACCATCGACGGGACCATCGCGAAAGTGGGCACTCGTTATGTGCTGGTGATGAAGGACGAGACCTTCTTCCCCGAGCGCCGCAACTTGCGCGTCGCCTTCGCCGACAAGGCGACCGGGCCGTACGGGCCGGCGTCGCCCGCCTTCACCGACCTGCACACCGAGGGGCCGTCGATCCTGCGCACCGGCCGGTGGTGGTACGTGTACTACGACGAGTACACGCGGGGGCACTACGGCGCGGTGCGCACGCAGGACTTTGTCACGTTCGAGGCGTACCGCGATTCACTGCGCACGCCGCGGGGGATACGGCATGGGTCGGCGTTTCTGGCGCCGAAGGGGGTGTTGCAGCGTTTGCTGGCGCTGGATGGATCGAGGTAGGACTCAGCGCCCGCCTACTCTCCGGGCTCGGCCGAGATCACCGCGACAGCCTCCGCTGGCGACCGCACGTCGATGGGGGCGCTGCGGAAGTCGCGCGCATTCCGCGTGATGAGGGTCTGCACGCCGGCGCGCAGCCCCGCCGCTACCTGCACAGCAACTTCGAAGTCGCGCAGCCCGAGTGCCAGCGCGCGATGGAAATCCTCGCTGGTGAGCGGGACAACTTTCACGACTTGCAGCAGGTCACTGACTGCGGTGGTGGCGGTAGCGCGGTCGCGCGCGCGCTCGACGATGGAGTGCACCGTGGTAACGGTCGTCCCCGCGACCCATCCGGTGATCGCCCCTCGTGCCGCGGCATCGAGCAACTCCGCCGCCGTATCGGCCCATGGTTCCCGCGCGAGCACGACGTCGAGGATGACGTTGGTGTCCAGGAGCATCCCGATCGGTGCTGCGCGCTCCGCCGAGGGCGACGGCCGCTCACGCAGACACTTGGTCATCAGGACGAGCGACCGTACTTGTCGTCCAGATGCGCTCGATACGCATCCCGCTCCGCGTCACCCCCAGCCGCAACTCCCAGCAGTCGGCGCACCGCCGGAGAGAGCGACCGACGTCTGGGCTCAAGCGGCAGGGCGCGCAGAAAGTCCCCCACCAGTCGCGAGACGCTCGTCCCGTGTTGGCGACTGTATTGCTCCCCGCGCGACATGGCTTCGTCGTCGAGGGTGAGGTTGCGCGGTTTCTTGGCGCTTCGGGTCATGGGGCGATTGGGATGCGCATACTTCGAGTTCGCACAATGCGCATGACTGTGGGTGGCGTCAAGGTGACAGCCCGCTACTGGCCGGCCCAAGGGAAGGGCGCGCCCCCCGAACAGGCGTTCGGCTCCTGTTCTGGATCCTCGTCGCCACGTTACCAAGCTGCAGAGACCTCACCAGTCCGGCCTACATCCGCATTGCGCCTACGCCTCCCCTCCGCATGATCATTGCAGACGCGTGCATGACGGACATAACCAACGCGTGTCATGGCACGCCGTTGATCTACGGAGGCCAACTCTACGGAGCGAGTGTGTCATACTCCAGCTGGCCATACGATTGTCCGTCCGGCTGCACAACGTATCCGCTGACGTATCCGCAGCGATCACAAATCAACCGCGCAATCGCCCTAAGTAAACCGAGCTGCGCTTGGGCCTCGACCATTCTCACCGACATCAGCGGCCGACAGAAGTTCAAGTCGTATAACGTTGATGACACCAACGCTGGCGACTATCATGACGATCCGTTTCAGCCGAAATTCGGCGAGATTCACATCTATATCGAAGCATTCGCTGGCGGAACCTACAATTGGAGCGACTGAGCATTCGCTGGCTTCCTGGTTCACGAAGACTGGCACGCCGCCCACCCAATGGTCTCAACCGAAGACGAAGCCAATGCAGCGATGATGGCCTGTGTGTAAGACTCCAACAATGCCCAATCGATTCTCACTCGTGTCGCCGTGACCACTCCAAGAGCCGCTTGCGCGCTGATCGTCGCGCTTGCTCTGCAAGCCGACGTCGCAGCTCAGACAACCGATACATCGGACATCGAGCGCTTCGTGACTCGGCGACTCGCCGACACTCGTCCTATCGGTCGTATCGCCCTGGATGTTCGCTCACGCGTCTCGGGACGATGGGGAACAACTTCTGACTCCGCACTCGGTCGTCGACTCGCGGACAACATCGCCGCGTCGTACCGCTCGCTTGGCGCAGCAATTGTCTGCGATAGCGCCAAGCGCAAGATGCCGGGTTCGGGCTGTCGACTCAGCAGCGATCTGGATGCGTACATCGTTGTCTCTCTCCCCGAGTCTAGCGGGGACAGTGCGCTCGTGACGGTTTCGATCGCTCGACCCCAGCGATCGCGCCAGGAGATCCTCGGCGACATCTACTATCGTGATGAAACGCTCCTCTTCCTGCGTCGCGATTCGAAGTGGGTCTTTGTCCGTGTGAAGGATCGACGCATGACCTGAGCGCGCACCGTCATGCGTTACGGAGTTCGCCCCCCCGCACCCCCGCCGCAATCTCCCGTATCGCCGGCAGCACGTGCCCGATCCCCACCGGCGCCGACCCCGGCTCCCCCAGCGCGAAGTACAACTCCCGATACAGCGCATAGAGCTTCTCATACGTCGCCACATCGCGCGCATCCGGCTGGATCTCCCGGTACGCCGGGCACAGCGCCACCTGCGCCTCCTGCACGCTGGTGAACGCCCCGCACGCCAGAAAGGCGAAGATCGCCGAGCCTAACGAGGTAATCGGCGTCTCGGGGACCAACACGGGGAGGTTGAGCACGCTCGCATAGATCCGGTTGAGCGCTGCGTTCTTTTGCGGGATCCCGCCGCCGTGGATCACCCGCCGGATCGGCACCCCGTGCTCCCTCATCCGGTCGAGGATGATGCGCGTATGGAACGCGGTCCCCTCGATGGCGGCGAAGAGGTCGTCCTCGGCGGTCGAGTTGAGCGTCCACCCCAGCGTCACCCCGCCCAGGAAGGGGTTCACCAGCACGGTGCGGTCGCCGTTCTCCCACGTCAGGTGCAACAACCCGGTCTGCCCGCCGCGATACGCATCGAATCCGCTCGACAGCTCGGCGGCGCTGCGCCCGGTCCGCGCCGACAGCGACTCGAACAGGTAGCCGCACGCCGAGAGCCCGGCCTCGATCCCCATCATCTGCGGGTGGATGGAACCGTCGACCACGCCGCACACGCCGGGGACGAGTCCCGTATCGCCGGCAATCGCCATCACGCACGTCGCGGTTCCGATGACGTTCACGATGTCCCCCTCGGCGATTCCCGCGCCGATCGCGTCCCAGTGCGCGTCAAAGGCACCAACAGGAACGGGGATTCCGGCGGTGAGGCCGAGCTTCTCCGCCCACTCGCTGCATAACGAGCCGGCGATCCGGTCCGAGGTGTGATAGGGGCCATCGAGCTTCTCCCGCACTCCGGCCAGCAGCGGGTCGACGGCGACGAAGAACTCCTCGGGCGGGTAGCCGCCCAGCGAGGCGTTCCACAACCACTTGTGCCCCATGGCGCAGATGGAGCGTGGCACCTGGCGGTGGTCGGTGATCCCGCACAGCACAGCGGCGACCATGTCGCAGTGCTCGAATGCCGTGACGAGCGCGCGGCGCTTGTCGGGGTTGTGGCGCAGCCAGTGGAGGAGCTTGGCCCACCCCCACTCCGACGAGTAGACCCCGCCGCACCAGTCGATCGCTGCGACCTTCATATCGTGCGCGACCTTCGTGATGAGCGCCGCCTCGTTCTTGGCGCGATGGTCGCACCACAGGTAGTAGTCGTCGAGCGGGACGAGCCCCTCGCCGACGGGGATCACCGTCGACCCGGTGGTGTCGAGCGCGATCGCCTTCACCTCGCTCTCCGTCACCCCCGCCGACTGCAACGCCCTGGCCATGGCATCGACCAGGGCGCGCATATGGTCGTCGTGCGACTGGGTGGCGAAGTCCGGGTCATTCCGGTCGCGCTTGACGACGTACTCCGAAACCCCGTGCCCGATGACCGCGCTCTCGTTATGCACGATGGAGACGCGCACGCTCTGCGTCCCGAAATCCACGCCGGCAACGATGGTCATGGGCTAGGCGTGCCTCATGACGTCCCACCCCAGGTAGTTGGACGCGGCCTCGTGCACCGCGTCGGCCACGTGCGAGAAGGTCCCCGCCACGTGATGCTCGAAGCCGTGGCGACAGATGTGGCGCAGCAGCGGCTGCAAGTTGGGGATCTCGACCACGCCGGCGCCACCAAAGGTCGACAGCTTGTCCTTCGTGAAGCGTCCTTCCCCCACGTAGCCGCGAATGGCCCCGGTCGCATCGTCGGTGGAGAAGCGCGCGAACGACATGGGCCCCGCCTTCACCTTCCCGACGATCGTCCCGTAGGTGTTCTCGCGCCCCACCGTCCCGGCAATGATCTCCTGGTAGTCCATCACCGGCGACTCGAAGAAGTCCTTGGGAAGATTCGAGCAGTGGAAGCAGACCGCCTTGTTGGGGTCGTCGCCGTAGTTGTTGTTCCAGTCGAGCAACGCGGCCGGCGTCTCCGACGCCAGCGTCAGCGCCAGCATGGAGATGGTCCCCATCACGTCCACCTCGCATGCACTCGGCAGGTTGTCATTGCTCATCATGCTCATCAGCGTGCACGGGACAATGCCGAAGTACTCCTCCAGCGACGTCCAGCACTGCACCGCGCTCACAGTGACATCCACCTCCTGCATCCAGCGATCCATCACCAGCCCGAGCTTCGCCATTTTCATCAGCGCCGCATCGGGGACGCCGCTCGCATCCACATAGTCGAGCATCTCGGCCAGCTTCCCCTGCACCGCTGCGTCCTTGTCCTTGAGGCGCCCGATGCGCCCGAGGATCTCCGACAGGTCGATCGGCTCGACCGAGATCCCGTTGCGCTCGAGGACCTTCTCGCTGTAGCGCACCGTCTTGAACGCCTGCGGCCGCGCGCCAATCGCCCCGATGCGCGCCCCGCGCAACCCCTTCACCACGCGGCACACGGCCGCGAACTGGCGCAGGTCGCGTCGGAACGGCGGCGAGTCGGGGCGCTGCGTGTGCTCGGTGGTGAGCGAGTACCTGATCCCGTACTGCGTGAGCACGTTGCACACCGACATCTTCCCGCAGAAGGCATCCCGTCGGTTGTCGATCTTCATCTTCGCCGGGTCGTCCGACGTGGCGTGGATCAGCACCGGAACGTCGAGCCCCGACAGCCGCAACGTGTCGGCCACCGCACGCTCGTCGCCGAAGTTGGGGAGCGTAACCACCACGCCGTCGATGCGCTCGCGGTGCTGTTTGAACAGCGCGGCGCACGCCTTCGCCTCGGCGCGGCTCTCGATGGCGCCATGGTTGGTGGCCGCGGCGTCGATGATGACCGCGTCGATCCCCTCCGCCTCGAACGCCGTGAGCATCTCCGTGCGCCCGGTAGCGGCCAGGTGCCCGGGAAAGAAGCCGCGGTTGCCGACGATGATGCCGAGCGTGACGCGACGGGCGGTAACGCTTGCCTTGGCGCGGGCCGCGGCCTTTGCCTCACGGGCGTCGCGCGCCTTGCGCGCCTTGCCGCCCACGTTGGAAACGAGCTTGGTGATGGACATGACGGGTGTGGTGATGACGGGGAGGGAACGCGTTGACGCTACAGGGACAGCGAGGGGCGCGCCATAGCGGAAACGCCCGCGCCGCGAGCCCCTGTCGCGCGTTGACGCCCCATGGCCGCTGGGTATGTTTGGGCGCCCCTCTCCCCCGCTCGCCCGTCCCATCACTCGCCCGAACACACTCGACGTGACCGACGCCGATTCCTCGCCATCGCTTGCGAGCCGCCTGGGGCACTCGCTCGTTCGATCGCAGCAGTTCGGGCTCGTGATGGTGCTGTTGCTGCTGGGGGTAGCGCTCACACTCGCCGCCGGCTCGCACCCCGATCCGCGCACCGGGGAGACGGTCAACAACTTCCTCAATCGCTACACCCTCATCCAGATGGCCACGGACGCCAGCGCGTTCGCGATCATGGGAGTGGGTGCGACGCTCGTCATCATCGCCGGCGGCATCGACCTCTCCGTCGGCGCCATCTACGCCCTCGCCGGCGTGACGATG
Organism: Gemmatimonadaceae bacterium; assembly: GCA_020852815.1. Taxonomy (NCBI): domain Bacteria; kingdom Pseudomonadati; phylum Gemmatimonadota; class Gemmatimonadia; order Gemmatimonadales; family Gemmatimonadaceae; species Gemmatimonadaceae bacterium. The sequence goes on from JADZAN010000015.1 coordinate 148,748, forward strand.
GCGATGGTGTTGCGCGCGGCGGGAGCGATGGATCCCGCGATGACCGTCCTCCTCGGACTCGGCACCTGTCTCGCCGTCTCGCTCGTCTGTGGGCTCGCCAACGGATTGATGGTGATCGGGCTTGGCGTGCACCCATTCATCATCACGCTGGGCACCATGTGGATCCTGCGCGGGATCGCCTTCGTCATATCGCGCGCCGAGAGCATCCTCATCCCCGCAGCGCTCACCTCGGTGGCCAAGGCGCCGCTGGGGTTGGGGACGGCGCTGTATCCCGTCCCGCTCCTCTGCATGCTCCTGGTGACGGTGGCGGGCGGAATCTACCTGTCGCGCACGGTATGGGGGCGCCACATCTTTGCCGTCGGGGGCAACGCGGAGGCGTCGCGCTTCTCCGGGCTCAACGTTAGGCGCATCACGCTGGGTGTCTTTGTCGTATCGGGGCTGGCCGCGGGCTTTGCCGCATTCCTTGGCGCCGCCTTCTATGGCTCGGCGACCTCTTCCGACGCCAACGGCTATGAACTCTACGTCATCGCCTCGGCGGTGGTGGGAGGGGCCTCGCTCTCCGGCGGGAAGGGGAGCGCGTTGAGCGCGATGCTTGGCGCGTTGCTCATCGTGATGATGCGCCAGGCCATCCGCACGTTGCACCTGGACCAGAACTACGAGTGGATCATCATCGGGACCGCGCTCATCGTGGCGGTGGTGCTCGACCAGCGCGGGTGGAAGCGCCTGGCCGAGAAGCTCGCCGCGCCGAAGTGAGGCGCTTCCTTCCCTTCACCAGGACTCTCATGTCGTTCGCCGCATCGCGCATCGCACGCCGCTCGTCGTGGGCTATTGCAGCTGTCACCGTCCTTGCCGCCTGCGGCGGTGGTGGCGAGAAGGGGGCGGACAAGGAAGGCGCCGGCGCCGCCGCGTCCAAGACGTTCACCATCGCCATGATCGCCAAGAGTTCCACCAACCCCGTCTTCCTCTCCGGGCGGCAGGGGGCGGAGGCGGCGGCCGCCGAGCTGTCGAAGGAGCACGGCGTCACAGTGAAGATCGACTGGCTCACCCCGCCCAACGAGGACGGTGCCGTGCAGGCGCAACGCATCTCCGAGGCGGTCAACTCCGGCGCCAACGCCATCCTCCTCTCGGCCAGCGACGCCGGCAAGGTGCGCGGCGCCGTCAATGAGGCGGTCGATCGCGGCGTCCCGGTCATGACCTTCGACTCCGATGTCCCCGACTCCAAGCGCTTCTCCTTCTACGGCGGCGACGACGTGAAGATGGGGACGCAAGTGATGGAGGAACTGGCGACACAGATGGGGGGGAAGGGGAAGATTGCCATCATCGCCGGCAACCAGAACGCGCCAAATCTCCAGAATCGCGTAAAGGGCGTGCGCGAGACGGCGGCGAAGTACCCTGGCATCACCATCGTCGACGCCTTCTATCACGCCGAGACGCCGCAGGACGCCGCCGCCGAGGTGCTGCGCGTGAAGAACGCCTATCCGGACGTGAACGGGATCGCGATGATTGGCGGGTGGGCGCTGTTCACGCGCACGCTCCTCACCGACCTCGATCCCAGGAAGATCAAGATCGTCTCGATCGACGGGTTGCCGGCGCAGCTGGCCTACATCGACGCCGGGCTAGCCCCGGTCCTCTTCGCCCAACCGACGTACAGCTGGGGATATGTCTCGGTGAAGACAATCTTCGACCACGTCTACCTCAAGAAGGACGCACCGCCGATGGTACAGATGGAGCTGGTGCGCGTCTCCAAGGACAATCTCGGGACCTGGGCGCGCCAGCTGAAGGATTGGGGCTTCAGCGACGTCGACCCCAAGTTTCTCGCGCTCGAGAAGTAGGTGAGCGCGCCCCGCGTCCGCTTTCGTGGCATTACCAAGCGCTTTCCGGGGATGGTGGCGCTGCGCGACGTCTCGTTCGACGTGGCACCGGGCGCGTGCCACGCCATCTGCGGCGAGAACGGCGCGGGGAAGAGCACGTTAGGCAGGATCCTGGCGGGGCTCCACCAGCCGGATGGCGGGGCGGTGGAGCTGGATGGGCGCGCGGTGCACTTCACCTCTCCCAGCGACGCCCTCGCCGCCGGCGTCGCCATGGTGCACCAGGAGCTCGCCTTCTGCGACAACCTCACCGTGGGCGACAACCTGTGCCTGCGGTCGCTCCCCAACCGTCGCGGCTTCGTCGACCGCGCGGCGTTGCGAGCGCGGGCGCAGGAGCTGCTCGCCGCCACCGGGGCGCAGATCGACCCGTCGCGCCTGATGGCGTCGCTCTCGGTGGCCGAGCAGCAGCTGGTGCAGATCTCGGCCGCGGTGGGCGAGGGGGCGAAGGTCATCATCTTCGACGAGCCGACGTCGTCGTTAGGTGACGCCGAGGCGGAGCGGTTGTACGCGCTCATCCGCGAGCTGCGCGCGCGGGGCGTGACGCTGCTCTACGTGTCGCACCGCATGCCGGAGATCTTCGCCCTCTGCGACAGCATCACCGTCCTGCGCGACGGGGAGCACGTGGCCACGCAGCCCACCGCGACGCTCGACGAGGCGGCACTCGTGCGGCAGATGATCGGGCGTGAGCTGGCCGAGTACTATCCGCAGCACGCGACCACCCCGCCGGGGGAGGAGCGGCTGCGCGTCGAGCGGCTCACGTCGCCGGGGAAGTTCAGCAACTTGTCGTTCCGCGTGCATGCGGGCGAGGTGGTGGGGCTGGCGGGGCTCGTCGGTGCCGGCCGCTCGGAGATTGCGCAGGCGATCTTTGGACTCGACCCGCGGGCGAGCGGTGAACTCTATGTGCGTGGCAGACGCGTCGAGATCCGTTCGCCGCGCGACGCCATGCGCCACGGCATCGGTTTCGTCCCCGAGGATCGCAAGAAGCAGGGGTTGGTGCTGGGGATGCGCTCGCGCGAGAACGCGACGCTTCCCACGCTGTCGCGCTTTGCGCGTGCCGGTTGGGTCGATGGCGCCGCCGAGCGGACGGCGGTGGATGCGGCCTTCTCGCGGGTGTCGTTGCGGGCCAGCGGGCGGGAACTGCTCGTTTCCTCGCTCTCGGGCGGCAATCAGCAGAAGGTCGTGCTGTCCAAGTGGCTCACGGCCGAGAGCGACCTGCTCATCCTCGACGAGCCGACGCGCGGCGTCGACGTGGGGGCCAAGGCGGAGTTGCATGCGTGGATCGACCAGCGCGCGTCGGAGGGGGCGGCGGTGTTGCTGATTTCCAGCGAGCTGCCGGAGTTGATGACGTTGTCGTCGCGGATACTCGTGCTGCGGGAAGGAAAGCTGCGCGGCGAGGTGACGCGCGAGCAGGCCACGCAGGAGGGGTTGTTGCGGCTGATGGCGGGGCTGAACTAACCTAGTTCCGCGCTTCATTCCGACCCGGCCACACCGCATTCGCCGTGCTAGTGGCCCAGTCTCTTCACAAGCGTCCAGTTGGTCGTCAGCAGCAGCTCGTATGACATGGTCGGCGACACTCGGTACTCAGGGTCAACTACGTAGAAGTGGCTCGCACCTACTGCGAATACGTAGACTCTTCCGCTCGGGGGGCTGCTCCCGCCGGCAGGGACATTCGCGCGAAAGGCCTGCGCAGCAGCTTGGCACACGGCTTCATTGGTTATCAGTACCACTCCGCTCGCCGGCACTCGCGGAAAGCCAAGTGCTGTTCCCGCGGCGGCCCACGATGAGTCTGGCTCAGACGCGTAGTTGCGAATATTCTCGAGGTAGACTGAATGCAGAGAGTCCGATCGAAGTGGATAGCAATACATCGACTGAGCTACTGATGCGCTGGGCATTGCGAGCAGCAGCGCCGCAATCAGATAGGCGCGCATTGTCGTCACGGTAGGCGATGGTTAGCAGGTGTAGTTGCTTGGATCGTCCTCGTAAGGCAACGATGCAGGCCAAGTCTTGCACTTCGTCGTCGACGGTGAGCGCGCTACTTCCCTTGGCGGTCGCCTTCGCTCCCAGTTCGTATCTTGACTCAGGAGTGTTGGGTTGATTCTCCAAATATGTTCATCGTCCACCGTATAGAGTGGGCACTTCATCGTATAGGCTGAGTGCCAGTCTCCACGGCTGAGTCCTTTCCCTGCCGGGAATTGATTCCCCTTGGTATCGAGGCAGGGATAATTCATTGGCGCCCAGTGAGTATGCCAGAACGCCACAACCCTGTAGCCGGAGTACGAAGGAAACTGTGCGGGCCAACCTACGAAGCAGGCCGCGCGAAGGAGGCCCGCGATCGCCACGAGGCTGTCACGCCCTGTAGCAAGATTGCGGACGATCACGCCCCCGCGTTCGAGTTGCTCGCCTCTAGAAGCGACTTGCTCGCTGCTTAGCGCGCTTCGCAGACCTGGATCGTCAAGCGAGCCGTCGCCGATCGGTGGACATGGCACTACGTACACTCGGGCGGAGTCCACGAGTGAGTACCCGTCAAAGCTCGTCGTAACCTTCATCCACCCCGACTTCGAGATCGTCCGCGTGCACGGGTTGTCCATCCATTGGCAATTGGAGCTGATTCCGCCCGTTCCCGCGTCCGGTTTCCAGTCCCAGCTCGGCGCCCACCAAACGGTGGTAGTCGGTGTCACCGTGGCGGTGAAGGTCACGGGAGCGGCCGATTGAATCACGCCGGGAACGGCGGTCAGTTTGAGCTTGGGAGGTGTCACCGTGATCGTTACGGACTTGTCCTTCCATTCGCCATTCACGAGCGCCTTCACGCGCATCACGCCCGACCGTTTGATGACAGTCTTGCACGTCCGGGTCGGCCCGGACGTGGTCGGCGTGAAGCTTCCAGTTCCGCAAGGGCTCATCGTCGTGCCAGCGGCTGTTTTCCATTGCACGGAGTCAATCGACCACGGGAGCTCCAGTCCTCCTAGACTTCCTGGCGTCACTGATGCGACGACGCGTACCGTGTCACCATAGTTTACCTGACTCGGGAAGGCGTCGAGACTCAGATCGCCGACTGCGCGCTCCAGGAGCACGGTCTGCCCACCAGTTGAGTACCGGAAACATGGGCCGTACCCGGTGAAACCCGTCGACGGATACGAAGCACAGTGGCCCTCATTCGGATTGCCGCCGGATCGAATGAACGAGCCGTAGGCGTTTTGCCCGACCGGTGCCCCCGCCGAGTAGATGTAGCCGATCGCTTGCGCGGTACCGTCCGTCGACTTGTTGGAGTTACATCCCAAAGCGAAGCTTGTTCCCCCACCTGAACTGCCGTATCCAGCCTGCAACTGCACGCCGCATCCTGGGACCGAGCCGGGGTAGTAGAATCCGGCCGGACCGACGCTTTTTGGCGCCCCCGGGATCTGTGGTTGATTCGGAGTACCATCGTTGTACGGGGAGTTCAACGCAACATCGACGGAGCCCGACAAAGTGACACGCAGGAGCAACCTTCTGTTGAGCGCTGGCAGTTGAACCGTCGCGGCTGGGCTCGTGGAATTGGTGATGCCGAGCGAGACCAGTCCTCCCGGTACAGGGTCAAACTGGAGAGATGGGCTCGTCGGCCTGACTGTATAGGTCGGACGGACGGCGACTCCAGTGCTCGGTTCCTGATCGGAACAGGCTGGCAACCCGAGGCCCAATAGCACGAAGCTGGCGACTACTCCCTTGCGGCAACGCATGGCGCGCGATCGAGTGAGTTGGTAGCACCTCGCTTGTCCGCCGATGCCGAGTTCGATGACGGGAACTGGAGTCGACGGCAGGCGTTGGCTTAGTGTGTGCGCCGCCTAGCGTACTTGGCTGTCTTCACGGTGGGCACCGGGGATCTTCCCAGTGTCATGTCGAGGGACGTCGCCCGCCGCGCCCTCTCCTGGTCCAGTGGCCACGCCCCGATACTGAAAATGCCTTTGATCTGCACGGTATACTGCTTCATATGCGACGCAACTCGCACAACCAGGCGAGGTTGAGGCGCGTGCACAAGCGATTCAAAGCTGACGAGCGTATCGCCCGCTTAACGCCTCACCACCCGCACCTCGAGCACCGGCGCCACGCGCCCGCTCCTCACCGCCTGGAACCGCACGGTCACCATCCCCTTCCCCTGCGTGAGCTGCTGCGAACTGCTCGTTTCCTCGCTCTCGGGCGGCAATCAGCAGAAGGTCGTGCTGTCCAGGTGGCTCACCGCCGACAGCGACGTGCTCATCCTCGACGAGCCGACGCGCGGCGTCGACGTGGGAGCCAAGGCGGAGTTGCATGCGTGGATCGACCAGCGCGCGTCGGAGGGGGCGGCGGTGTTGCTGATATCCAGCGAGCTGCCGGAGTTGATGACGCTGTCGTCGCGGATACTGGTGTTGCGCGAGGGGACGCTGCGAGGGGAGGTGACGCGCGAGCAGGCCACGCAGGAGGGGTTGTTGCGGGTGATGGCGGGGTTGGAGGCCTAACGACGGCCGGTCGGTCGGTTCTCCATGGCAGCGGCGAGCGTTCACGTGCCGTCGCCAACGCCCGAGTCCCCTACACGTCTCGCATCCGGCGTAGCGCCTCGAGGACTTCGATGTCGGCGGAGTCCTGCAATCGACCAGTGCGCTTCGACTCGATCAGGTTGACCAGTGACAGGGTGGGCACCGGCACACCTTCCACCTCGAACACAACGACCTCTCGCGCCGCTTCGGACCAGGTCAGGTTCCACGCGCGCGTAAGCACGTCGACGTTCGGCGTATCGTCGATCATCGTCACGGCCCGCGCGATCAACTCTCGCGGATCGATCTCGGCGGCGATCTTGAACGGCAGGGCGGAGACCGCGCGCACCACGCGCGCCGCGTTGGCTTCCGTCGGCTCGATCAGGATGTCGACGTCACGTGTGGCGCGGCTGGTCCCCCACAACTGCATCGCCGTAGCGCCCACGACGAGGTAGCGCGCATCTTCGGCGTTGAGCAGTTCGCACAACCGCGCCAGTTTCGAGCGAGGCGCGGCGCTCACCGTGTCTGCCGCCGTCGGCGCCACCTCCGGAAGGCGTCATACGACGCGAAGGAGCGCGGGCTCACTTGCTCGGCCAACTCGCCCCCAACAGACACGATCTCTTCGCTCTCCCGAACGCGAACGTCTGGCGACACGCGGACGTCTCGTCGCAACTGTTCGTGGCGCGACGGTCCAAGCCGCGCCGCCGCGTCGTCAACTTCCGAGCTATCACCCAGCGACGCCGCGTACCGCCGAATCGCCTCTGCCACGATCCAGCTGCGCGACCGATCGTGCCGCTTCGCAAGTTGATCGGCGGCGCGAAGCGTCTCCGGTGGGAGCGTAATCGCAATGCGGACATGCGGGAGCTTTCGGGGCATGAAGAATCATACTGAGTAATACCGCATCCGGCAATACGGGCTGCGCGGCGTCGCCCGCTCGCTCGCGGCGCATCCGCGACATGAGGCGCCGCACCGGGCGGTTTCAATCGCCTGCCTGGCGCCTGGTGACGCGCGCGCAGGCCACGCAGGAGGGGTTGTTGCGGTTGATGGCGGGGCTGAATGCCTAACGACGGCCGTTGCCTCGTTCCGCTCAGGAAGTGCGCGGGTGCACCCGCTCCAACGAGGCCTCCTCCACTTGGGGGAGCGTGCGGAGCTTCGCAACGGCGGACTTGGCGGAACGAATCGAAGTGTCCCCGTGAACCCGTACCAGGTAGTACCCATCGACGCCGAAGAGACGGTGCCCACCGATTACCGTTCCCGATATGGATGCGACTGCGGTTTGGCGCTCCGCCTGCGTCGACGTCGCGCGAAAGAGAATGACAACCACATCGCGAACGTATCTCGATCCGGGAAGGTCGGGATCCTCAACGACTGACGACGGCGAGTAGAGTCCAGCCGGCACGCTATCCGGCGGCCCGGCTGGCGCGCTGGTCGAGTAGTCGCCGACCACTTCAACGGAAGGATCCGACCTCAGCGCAAATACGACGGAGAGAACGCCGTCCACGGTCGTTGCCGTCGGCACGCGCACGATGTACCACCCATCCCCTTGCATGCTCCGGCGTCCACCCACGACGCATCCTCCGATCGCAGTAATCGCCCTCGTGCGATCGGCAACCGTCGCCTCTCTATGAAACAGGACAACGACCAGCTGCGCTTTCAACGTCTCACCGTTGCGCCGAGTCAGAGTCGGCAAAGTCCGTAACAGTGCCACAGGAATCGAGTCCGGCGCGACCGCCGGTACGCGCTCTTGCTGACAAATTCCGCACCAGATCCCGAGTGCAACCAGCGCTGCAAGTGTCATGTGACGTCTCGCCTCGGCTCGCGGTGCGCGCCATGCCCTTCGTGAACGTTTGCCCGCCTAACGCCTCACCACCCGCACCTCGAACACCGGCGCCACCCGCCCGCTCCCCACCGCCTGAAATCGCACCGTCACCACTCCCTTCCCCTGCGTGAGCTGCTGCGGAATGGGATACGTCGCCTTGTAGAACCCCGACGCCGAGTAGTTGGGGACGTGCGCCCCCACGCTCGTCCCATCGACCAGGATGTCGAAGGGGCCAAGCTGCGGCGGAAGCCCGGGCTCCACGAAGTGCGTGACGACCAGCGCCATCTGCGTGTCCCCCTCGACCGCAAGATCGTAGGAGAACCACCCCAACCCGTTGCGCTGGGTGCGCCCCTCGTTGCGCCCGACGGGGCGGTCGGCCGGTTCGCTGCGGTAGTTCGCCTTCTTCTCCGACTCGGCGTCGCCGGCCACCACCTTGGCCAACGTTGCGCGCTCGAGGCGCGACTCGGCGTCACGCGCCGCCGCCATCGCCGCGACCTTGGCGTCGAACTGCGCCGGCGTCACCAGGTCGTAGTAGAGCGAGTAGCGCTTGCGGTGCGTGCGGTAGAACGGGGTGAGCGCGATGTCCGGCGCAGGACCGCTCGCCTCGGGATCGCGCGCGACGCGCGTGATGGTGAAGTCTCCCGCCTTCCCCGCCGGCTGCACGAAGTCGGTCACGGTGCGCGACTCGGTGACGAGCATCGGGACCTTCATCCCCGGCGTCACCTGCGAGTTCTCGTCGATGTCGGCCAGGCGCGGCCCCATGTCGCTCGCCAGCGCCAGCGGCCCCCACATAATCGCCGTCACCGTGGGATCGTCCGGGGTCGGCTCCAGCCGCAACGACTTGGGCGTCGTGATGGAGACGGTGTCCCCCGCCTTCCACGTGCGCGTGAGCTCCACGTACGTGCTCACCGGCGCCGTCGCCTCGTTGCCGATCCCCCCGGCGCGACCGCCAGCCACGGGGTCGCGCAGTGTCTCGAGCTTGGGCTGCGGGATCGGCGTCCCGTTCACCGCGATGGCGAAGCCGTCCCCCGCCCACCACGGGCGCCGCACGGCAAGCGTGAACGCCTTGGCCGCGGGGAGCACCTTCACCGTGATGGTCGCCGAGTCACCGTCGGGGAAAGATGTCTCCATCGCCAGCGTCGCCTTCCCTAACGAGAACTCCGCGGTCGACGGGACGAAGAGGTTGCACCAGATGGTGTTGCCCGACTCGTACCAGACGCCAAGTCCGTGCAACGCGTGGCTCTCCATCCCCGACCCCACGCAGCAGGTGAAGTCGCGCTGCATGTTCTGGTACTCCTGCTGCTCGCCGCGCCCCACGGGGACCATGTACGAGGTGCGCCCGTCGTTAGGGTCCATCGACGCCAGGATGTGGTTGAAGAGCGCGCGCTCGTGGAAGTCTGCGTACGCCGCATCCGGGCGCAGCGAGAACAACCGCCGCGTGAGCTTGAGCATGTTGTACACATTGCACGTCTCGGCGGCGCGCCCGTCGACACGGGTGCTCAGCACATCCGGGGGCCCCCAGTACTCGTTGAGCCCGTGGCCACCGCTGGCATAGCTGTGATGCCTCACGACGCGGTCCCAGAAGAACGACGCCGCCACGATGTCGTCCATCTCCCCCGCATATGCATAACGAGACGCCGAGCCGATGAGCTTGGGGATCTGGCAGTTGCCGTGCTTCCCGGAGAGGTTGTCCTGATGGCGCTTGAGCGGCTCGGTGACGGCGTGGTGCTCGAAGCGGTGCGAGAGCTTGAGCCAGCGCACGTCGCCGGTGTCGGCGTAGAGGTCGACCATCACCTCGTTCATCCCGCCGAACTCGGTGAGGAGCATCTTCTGCACCTGTTCGTCGCTCAACGGCTTGAGCACCCCTTCGGCCCACGTCGCGAAGCCGATTTCCACCTGCAACGCCTGCTTGTTTCCCGTGTGTCGATACGCGTCGCGCAGCCCGGCGTACGTCTTGTGCAGGGTGTACCAGGGTGACCAGAGCCCGTTGAGGTCGAAGCCGCCGCTCTTGATCTCCCCTTTCGACAAACGTGCAAATGCCTCGCGCAACCCGTCGAGCGCGCCCACGTAGCCGTCGCCGTTCTTCTGCTGCACCGCCGCCAGCTCGCGCACGATGTAGTCGGCGCGCTCCTTGAAGCGCGCGTCGCCCGTGGCCTGGTACATCAGCGATACACCGGAGAGATGATGCCCGGCGATGTGCCCCGTGAGGTTGCGCCCGTTCCCGTCCCACCCGGTGTAGCCCTTGGCCTTGGGCGTGAGCCCGGCGCGCTCGCGGTAGTAGGCGAGCATGCGATCGGGATCGAGGGCAAGGAGATACTCGCGATCGAGCTCCTGCGCGTGCTTGAGCGGCCCCCCCGTCAGCTGCACTCGGCCGAGCGGTACGGCGTGCGCCTTGGTGACCGCTCGCTCGTGGGCGAGGGCGGCGGTAGTTCCCGGAGGAGCCGTCGCAGCGTCGGTCACACCGGCTACCGCGTTCTCGGTTTCGGGCAATGCCGCTGCCGCAGTCTCGGGCACCAGCGTCCCCAGCGTGAGTGCCGCCGTGGTCGAGGCGGAAGCCTTCAGGAAGTCGCGACGGGCGGAATCCATGGTCATGCGCGAAGTGGGAGAAGGTGGAACCCCACAAGAATTCCCCTCGCGGGCGCGCCGGGCAAGCGGTAATGTGGCATCGGCCCTCACACCCAGTCGTCCCATGCGCCTCTCCTTCGCTGTCCCGCGCCCGCTGCTCCTCCTGTCCGCGTCGGCCGCGCTGTTGATCGCGTCAAACTCCACCGCCCGCGCCCAGCGATCGTTCGCCTCCTCAATAACGATCGGGACGGTCGACTCGGTCTATTCCAGGATCATAAAGGAGCAGCGCCCCTACCTCGTCTACCTCCCGCCGTCGTACAAGGACACGACCTACACGCCGCAGCGCTATCCGGTGCTCTATCTCCTGGACGGCGATGCGCACTTCCACTCGGTCACCGGTCTCCTGCAGATCCTTGGCACGGGAGTGAACGGCACCTTCGTCGTCCCGGAGATGATCGTTGTCGCCATCCCCAACACCAACCGGATGCGCGACCTGTCTCCGACGCTGGTCACCGCCGGCTTCGATGGGAAGCCTGACACCACGCTCAAGGGGACCGGCGGCGGGCCGAACTTCCTCTCGTTCATGAAGGACGAGCTGATCCCGCGCATCGACTCGATGTACCGCACCGCCCCGTACCGCATCTTCGTCGGGCATTCGTTAGGCGGCCTGATGGCCTTCTCGGCGCTCTACACCATGCCAGAGGTCTTCAACAGCTACGTCGCCATCGACACGTCGCTCTGGTGGGACAATCGCCGCCTCCTCAAGGACGCTCCGGCCTTCTTCTCCAAGCCGACCGTCCCGGGGCGCACGCTCTTCGTGGGGCAGGCCAACACCCTCGTCGCCAGCGATACGGCCGACAACCCGCACTACAACTCGATCATCCGCATGAATGCGCTCATCGAGCGCGAGAACAAGGCCGGGGTGCGCTACGCTTTCCGCTACTATCCCAACGACAGCCACGGCTCGGTGCCGCTCATCGCCGAGTACGATGCGCTGCGCTTCATCTTCGACGGATACTCGCCCGACCTGATGCGCGCCCTCGAGGACCCCAACTACGTAAAGGCGCACTACGAGCAGGTCTCGAAGATCATGGGCTACACCGTGATCCCGCCGGAAGGGACAGTCGACCTGCTGGCGATGATCGAGATGGGGCGCGACAAGGCGAAGGCCAGGGCGCTGTACGAACTCAACACGCAGCTCTACCCGAAGAGCGCGCACGCCAGTGCGGCGCTGCAGCGGGCCAACGCGGTGATGAGCGCGAAGTAGGCGCGGCGACTAGGCGGGCGGGGCGAGCCCCAGCATCGCCGCCATCTGCTCGCGCACGACGTTCATTCCCTTCAGCGGGCGGATCATCACCTTGAAGTCGGTGATCCGCCCGTCGTCGTTCCAGTGGATCATGTCGACGCCATTGACGGTGATCCCGTCCATCTCGACGACGAACTCCAGCACCGCGTCGCGCTCCCCGATCACTTCCCGCACGTAGCGAAAGGAGCCGTTGAGGAAGACCTGGAGGGCGGCGCCGAGGTACTTCACGGTGAGCGCCTTTCCCACTTGCGGCGTGTGGACGACGGGGGAGTGGAAGGTGGCGTCGTCGGCGAGGAGGGCGCCTAACGCGGCGGCATCGCGCGAGGCGACGACGGCGTGCCACGCCGCCACGGGGTGTTGCATCATGGAGTGGTCCGGTTGCGGGCTGGGTGGAGCCTACACCAATCCAGGGGGCGCCACCATGCCCCCCAGGCAGGAACTACGAACTGCAGGACAGCATCGAGCACCCCGCCTTGTCGCGCGCCCACTCCGGACGGCGCGCAGCAAACGCCTCGCGCCCGGGCTGGTCGTCGTAGGGGCGGCGCACCAGGTCAAGCAACTCGTGTACGCCGGCGGCATCCCCCGCCTCGGCACGGTCAATGGCCTTCTGCGCCAGGTAGTTGCGGAGGACATAGCGCGGATTGGTGGCGTGCATGCGCGCGCGTCGCGCCGCCGCCGGCTCCCCGCTGCGCGAGACGCGGGCGTGCCAGCGCCGCAGCCAGGCGGCGAGCGCCTCGCGCTGGGCATCGCGCTTCGATTCATCGTAGAAGACATCGCCAAACGCCGCGAGCAGCGCGTCATCGGCTGCGGGGAGCGTGTCACCCAGCTCGCCCAGCGCCCGGAAGGTATTGGTGTAGTCCATCGATGCCTGCTGCATTAGCAGCAGCCCATCGTTGGCCTGCGCTTCCTCGTCGGCGCCCCAGGCATCGAAGCCGAACTTCCCCTGCAGCATCGCCGCGTAGCGCGTGGTGAACTCCTCCACGTAGCGGTCGAGCCCGCGCGAGAGCGCGGCGTCGCTGTCGAACAGGGGGCGCAGCGCGTCGGCAAAGCGCTCCAGGTTCCACTGCGCAATCGACGGCTGCGCCACGTAGCGGTAGCGCCGACCGTGCGCGTCGGTCGTGTTCGGCGTCCAGTGCGGGTCGAAGTCGTCGAGCCAGCCGTACGGGCCGTAGTCGATCGTGAGCCCGAGCACTGACATGTTGTCGGTGTTCATGACGCCGTGCACGAAACCCACGCGCATCCACTCCACGATCATGCGCGCCGTGCGTTCGCACACCTCGGCAAACCAACGCTCACGTCGCTCGGCGGTGTCGGCGATGGTCGAGAGGTGCGCAAAGTCGCGCGTGATGGTGAAGTCGGCGAGGCGCACCAGCGGGTCGATCTCGCCGCGCGCGGTAAAGATCTCGAAGTTGCCGAAGCGGATGAACGACGGCGCCACGCGGCAGACGATGGCGCCGGGCTCAAAGCGCACATTGCCGTCGTAGAACATGTCGCGCATCACCTCGTCGCCCGTCGCCACCAGCGACAATGCGCGTGTCGTGGGAACGCCGAGGTGGTGCATTGCCTCGCTGCAGAGAAACTCCCGAATCGACGAGCGCAGCACAGCGCGCCCGTCGGCGGTGCGCGAGTATGGCGTCGCCCCCGACCCCTTGAGCTGCAGCTCCCACCGCTCGCCCTGCGCGTTCACCACCTCGCCCAGCGTGATGGCGCGCCCGTCGCCCAGTTGCCCGGCCCAGCTCCCGAATTGGTGCCCACCGTAACATGCCGCATACGGCTGCATACCCTCCAACAACGCGTTGCCGCCAAAGACCTCGGCGAATCGCGGGGAGGCCACGAACGATTCGTCGAGGCCGACGAGCTGTGCCACTTCACGCGCGTACGCCAGGAGTCGCGGCGCCGCGACCGGCGTCGGATGCACCGCGCTCCAGCAGGCGCCGTGCACCTGACGGCGACGTGACGACGGCTCCGGCTCGCCCGGCAGCTCGCGGACGAAGCGGTTGTCGAAGGTCAACACAGAGTCGCCGATGAGCGGCAGGTTGGCGAGCGTCACGTCTGCACGAAGGGAAAGGCCGGGCCCGCGCGGCTCAGACCTCTCCCCGGCGCGCGAGATCGGTAATCCGGTCGCCGGCCCGGAAGGCCAGCGCCATGATCGTCATCGTTGGCTGACCGCGCCCCGAGGTGACGAGGCTGCTCCCATCGCAGATGAACAGGTTCGGGACGTCGTGCGCACGATGATTGGTATCAACCACGCTGGTGCGCGGATCGTTCCCCATGCGGCACGTCCCGAGAAGATGCACCCCGCTTGCCGAAACCGTGATCGGCACCGGCATCACCTTCTGCGCTCCCGCCGCCGCGTGAATCTCCTTCCCGCGCTCGAGGAGAAAGCGCATCATCTTGAGGTCATCCTCGTGGTCGCGATACGTGATGCGAATGGCGGGCAGTCCGCGCGCGTCGGTGAGCGTGGGGTCGAGCGAGACGGAGTTGTCGGCGACGGGAAGCGAGGTGCAGTGCCCCATCACCGTCATCTGGCGCGTGAAGCCGTACTCGACCGACGCCTTGTAGTCGGCGCCCCAGTTGCGCTCACCGGGGGCGGCCGCGCTCATCCCCCAGAGGATGGGGAGGAGGATGTCGCCGCGCGCATCCATCCCGCCGCCGCCATAGAAGCCGCGCCTGGAATCGCTGTCGAACCAGTCGAGGGCGATGCGCGTGACCTGCGCCCCCTTGTACTCGTTGAGCGGATGCTCGTAGATCCCCGCCACCATCGAACCGCCGTTGAACATCAGGTGCTGTCCCACCATGCCTGACGAGTTGGCCAACCCCTGCGGGAAGCGGTTGCTCTTCGACATGAGGAGGAGCCGAGCCGTCTCGGCGCCGTTGCAGGAGAGGATGATGGCGCGCGCGCGTTGCAGCTGTTCGCGCCCCTGCCGGTCGAAGTAGATCACGCCAGTCGCCCGCCCCCTGGCATCCACCTGCACCTTGCGCACGTAGCAGTTTGGGCGAATCTCGCATCGCCCCGTGCGCTCGGCCACCGGGATCATCGACGCCAGCGTCGAACTCTTGGCCCCGAACTCGCAGCCGTAGCCCTGGCAAAAGCCGCAGTTCTGGCACGGCGTGCGCCCGTTGTGCGCTCGCGAGAGGATCGCCATTGGCGCCGGGAAGGGGTGCCACCCCAACTTGCGCGCGGCGCGCTCGAACAAGACTCCCGACGACTTCACCGGGAGCGGCGGAACCGGATAGGGGCGCGAACGCCGCGGCTCGCCCCACCCACCTGCCTCCCCGGACACGCCCACGTGCCAGTCGACCTTCGTGTAGTACGGCTCGAGGTCGTCGTAGGTGATGGGCCAGTCGGCGAGTGCCGCGCCCGGAATGTCGCCCACCACGCTGCGCTCGTTGAAGTCGATGGGGCGAAAGCGCCAGAAGTTTGCGGTGAAGTGTACGCTGCTCCCGCCCACGATGTGCGCCCCCCAGATCGCGTTCTCTCGTGGCTTGGCGACCTGGTTCGGTGTCTCGCGCCAGGTGACCGGTGTCTTGGCACCGATGTGGTTCTGGAAGAAGTACTTGTACTCGTCGTGCTCGAACTCCTCGGGACGGAGCCGCGGGCCGCGCTCGAGCACTACCACCGCAAAACCGGCGGACGACAGCTCCTTGGCCAGCACGCCCCCCGCGGCCCCCGAGCCGACGATCACGAAGTCGACGATCGACGAGAGCGGATACGTCACGCCGTATCCCTGCGTCATGACCTAACGCTCCCGTGCAACCTGGGCATCGTACCATCCGAATGGGGGCGTGTACGACCGGCGGTGCTCGAAGCCGATGATCTTCCACCCCACCGCCTCGCGGTTCCCGCCCCACGACGGGTCGCCGAACATCCCGACCATCGTCAGGAAGCGCATGGCCTGGAAGAACTCTCCCCGCTCGACGTCGCCCAGCACGGCGTCCTGCTCCGCCGCAGCGAGCGCCGAGAACCGTGTCGCTCCCGGCTTGCGCCTGGCGGCACGCCGAGCGAGATCGGCGACGCCGGCACGCAGCAGCTTGAGCGAGCGCCCCTGCTCCTTCCCCAGCGCGCGGTCGATGAAGTAGATGACCCCCGCCTCGGTGGCGCCTGGGGTGGCGGTCGTGGGGACGATGCGGGCCGCGACTGCCGCAAGCTCGCGCGCCTCATCAGGCGTGAGCGTGGTGAATGGTGGCAACGGGCGCTGCTCCATCGCACTCGCGGCATGCGCCAGCGCCTCGTCGACCGTGCCCCAGTCCAGGGCAAGCCACGCGATACCAGCCCCAGCAGCGGCACCGGCAGCGCTGGCGAGGAACGAGCGTCGGCTGGGGATCATCGATGAGGGGGCGATGGGAGCGAAGCGCGCGCGCCTAACGCCCTTCGGGAGGGGCAATGTCAGGGCGTTGCTGCTGGCGGCGGATCACCGCCCCGGGGCGGGCGCCGGTCCCCTTCCCCTCATGCCACACCTCCTGGCCGTTCACCCACACGCTGGCGATGCCGGTCGAGAGCGCGTGCGGCTCCTTCGTGGTCGCGTTGTCGACGACGCTGTTCGGGTCGAAGAGGACCAGGTCGGCATACTGCCCCGGCGCCAGCGTGCCGCGCCGCGTGATCCCGACATGCTTCGCCGAGAGCGACGTCATCTTCCGGATCGCATCCTCGATCGAGATGACCTTGCGCTCGCGCACGTACCGCCCCAGCACGCGCGTGAAGGCGCCGTAGCCGCGCGGGTGCGCGCCATCCAGCGAGCCGTCGGAGCAGATGTTGGTGTGCGGCCATGCCATCAGCCGGGCGATGTCCTTCTCGTCCATCGACGTCGCCACGACGCTCTCCACCGTCTCGCCATCCGTTCCCGACCTCTCGCGCTCGGCGCGCATCGCCTCCGCGTCACGGATGAGCGTCATCAGCGTCACCGCCGGTGCCTCCTTGCGTTCCTTCGCAATCTCGGCGACGGTTTTCCCGGCATACGACGGGTTGGGGGCGTAGTCACCCAGCAGCAACCCCTCGGGCTTGGCAATCTCCCTGAGGATCTTCTCCGCTTCGGCGCGGTTGTCGAAGTCGCGCTTGGGGAAGAGGACGGTGAGCGTGGACTGCCAGTAGGGATACGGGTAGATGTCGGCGGTGACATCGATGCCCTGGGCGCGCGCGCGTTCCAGCGTGCGGATGAGCGAGTCGGCCTGCCCCCACAGCGGGATCATCGCCAGCTTCACGTGCCCCACCTGCACCGGGAGGTGCGCTTCGCGGCCGATGGTCAGGACTTCGTCGATCGAGTCCCAGAACCAGCGATCCTCGCTGCGGATGTGGCTGATGTAGCGCGTCTTCTCCGCGGCGGCGACTTTCGCCAGCTGCAACACCTCGGCACGAGCGGAGTAGATCCCCGGGTCGTACTCCAGCCCCGTCGACAGCCCCAGCGCGCCGGCATCCAGCTCGCGCTTGAGGAGCTTTGCCATCGAGTCGACTTCCGCCGGCGTCGCGGTGCGCTTGAAGTCCTTCCCCATCACGGCATCGCGAAGGGTGCCATGGCCCGCATAGAAGGCGACGTTGATCACCGTCCCCTTCCGTTGCAGCGTGTCGAGCCGCGCGCCTAACGGCATGGGATGGCCTCCGTCCTGCCCGCCGACGACCGTCGTGATCCCCTGGCTCACCGCCGCGCGCGCATCGGGAGAATCGCCCAGCCCCGAGGCGTGGTGCGAGTGCGTGTCGATGAAGCCGGGCGCCACCACCATACCGCGCCCGTCGATGACCGAGTCGCCCGGCGCCGACTCCACCTCGGAGCCAACGTCGGCGATGGTGTCGCCAACGATGCGCACCGCCCCGCTGATCGTGCTCGCCCCCGTCCCGTCGATGATCGAGACGTTGGTGATGGTGATGGGGCGCGACGGCGCGCCTGACGTGGCATCGGGTGACCTGGAGCAGGCCGCCGCGACGAGGAGCGCAACCGAAGACAGGGAGCGCAAGGCGAGTTGGATGCGGCGGCGCACGGGAACGGGGCTGAGGTTGCGAGTGACGGACACGATCCGCACGAACAGCGCGCAAGTTGTCGCGCTCCCCCTCACTCCGCCACATCGCTCCGCCACATCGCTCCGCAGAATGGCTGCGCGATATCCCGTCTTCGGCGCGTGAGACGAAGGGTGACGCGATCAACCGCCGGCGATCGCCCCCACTACCAGGTACGGCTCCTTCCCCTCGGCAACCGCCTTCGGAAGCTCGGTGTCCGGGGAGTCGAGCGACAGGTCCTCCTCGCAGGCGAAGAAGCGCAAGAATGGGCGGCGCAGTTGTGTGACGTGGTCGCGCATCGTCCCGCGCAGCATCGGATAGGCTCGCTCGACCGCGGTGAGCACCGATCGTTGCGTTATCGCCCCGTCCACCTCGACTCGCACCTCGTCGCCCACCTTGGCCAAGGTGCGCAAGTGGTAGGGGAGGACCACACGGACCGACGACACGACCGGTGCGCTCACGGGAGGGTCTGCGCCTCCACGGAGAGAACGGCGGGGAGGTCGCGGGCGATCGCCTGCCAGTGGTCGCCGCTGTCTGGCGACATGTAGACCTGTCCCCCCGTTGTCCCGAAGTAGATCCCGCACGACGGGAGGCGATCGGCGCTCATGGCGTCACGCAGGACGTTCACGTAGCAGTGCTCCTGCGGGAGTCCCTTGGTGAGCGCCTCCCAGTCCTTGCCGGCGTTGCGGCTGCGGTAGACACGCAGTCTTGCATCTGGCGGATAGTGCTCGGAGTCACTCTTGATCGGGACCACGTACACGGTCTCCGGATCGTGCGCGTGCACCTGCACGGGGAAGCCGAAATCGCTCGGCAAGTTGCCGCTGATCAACTGCCACGAATCGGCACCATTGTCGCTCCGCATCACGTTCCAGTGCAGTTGCATGTACAGCCGCTCGGGGTTGCCTGGGTTGAGCGAGAGGTTGTGCACGCAGAAGCCCACCGTCGCGTTGGGGTCGGCCATGTACTTGGACGTGAGCCCCGTGTTGGCCGGTTCCCACGACGCACCGCCATCGTCGGTGCGGAAGACGCCAGCCGCCGAGATCGCGATCCAGAGGCGCTTCGGATTGGTAGGGTGCTGGATGATCGTGTGCAGCCCCAAGCCGCCGGCCCCCGGCATCCAGCTCGCCCCCGAACCGTGCCTGCGCAATCCCGGCAGCTCGTGCCATGTGTGGCCACCATCCGTGGTGCGAAACAACGCCGCGTCCTCGACACCGGCGTACACCGTGTCTGGATCGCTCAGCGACGGCTCCAGATGCCAGACGCGCTTGAACTCCCACGGATGCGGCGTCCCATCGTACCACTGGTGCGTCCCCGCCTCGCCCTCGTACGGGAACTCGTTCCCCATCGTCTCCCACGTCTTCCCGCCGTCGTTGGAGCGCTGGATGATCTGCCCGAACCACCCCGACGACTGCGAGGCGTAGATCCGGTCAGGATCCACCGGCGACCCTTTCATGTGGTAGATCTCCCAACCGCCGAATAGCGGGCCGTCGACCGTCCACACATCGCGACTGGCGTCGGACTCGAGGATGAACGCTCCCTTGCGTGTGCCAACCAGGACTCGTACACCACTCATGTCGATGACCTCCACCAGGGGCGCGCGTCGATGAGGTGCGTCCGAGTGAGTCGCCTGGACGGCATGCGCGAGGCGGGCAAGGCGCACGAGGAAGACTCGTCGGACAATGCCTTACAACCATCGGGCTTCCCACCGGCCGCGTCAATCCTCAGCGACCGGTCCCGCCCGCCACGCGCCGAACTGTCACAGTGTCACGGCGTCACACGGCAGGCTTGCCGATGCGCACACGCCACACCTCGGGCCCCTGCTCCAGGTACGTCCAGCCGAACTTCCCCTGGTGCTCGGCCTCGAACTGGTAGCGCAGTGGCTTGGGGTCGTGATCGTTGATGAGGACGAACGATGCGCCCGGGGCAAGCGCGTCAAACGTCTGGAAGATCGTGGGATGCTTGTCGCGCGGGGGAATCACGCGAACGTCGAGCGTCTGCGTATCGGTCATGCTGAAGTCACTCCTGGAGTGAGGGAAGTCATGCGGCGGCCGGAGACGGCCGGCGGATGACGAGATGCACGCGGTCCGGTGCCACGGTGCGGACCTCGTACGTGAAGCCCCGCTCCCCAAGCTTGGGAAGCAGGAACTGCGGCACGCGCACGTTCACTTGCACCAGCGCGCGCCCATCGGGAAGCGCCTCGAGCGCCGCGAGCGTGTGCGCCATTGGCTCGGGTGGCTCCATGTCGCGCACATCGAGCACCGCGACATCGGGATAGAACCAGACGCGCCAGTCGTCGTCCGCCAGCTGCTCGGTATGGTGCAGGAGTCCCTGCTTCGCCATCACCGCGTACAACGGCGCCGGTTCGAAGATCGCGCGGACCACCAGCGCCCCACCGTCGGGGAGTTCGCGCCGGGCCGCCATGATGCGCGAGAACGGCTCGCGGCCGGCGCGCAGCTCCTCGCGCACGTCCACCTCGACCACTCGTGAGGCATCCACCACCTGCAACGCCAGCGGGAACTGCTCGACCAGGACGTTCATTTTGCTCTCTCCATGATCATGCCGGGATGCCACGACGGATCCCACACGAGATTCGGTTCGACGTGCGAAATGCCGGGGACGTACGACACGGCGCGCACGATGCCGTTCGTGATGTGCGCCTGCATGGGGCACCCGCGCGTGGTGAGCGTGAAGGTGATCGTGGCCGTGTCTCCACTGACCTCCACGTCGTAGACCAGCCCAATGGTCACGATGTCGAGCCCGATCTCGGGATCGATCACGGTTCGCAGCGCGTCGCGGACCAGCGACTCGGTGCGCGACGAAGGCATCAGGCGCGATGGCGTCATGACGCGCTCTCCACTCCCTGCACTTCCAGCTGCAATGCGCTGCGCACCATCTCGGCGATCGTTCGCAGGGCGCTCGCGATCTCGGCGTGCGGCGTCTGCACCATGATGGGGGCACCGCGATCGCCGCCATCCACGGCCGACTCGTCGAACGGCAGCGCCCCCAGCAGCGGCACACCGGACGTGCGCGCGAGGTCTGCGCCCCCTCCCTTTCCGAACGGGTGCGATCGACGTCCGCACTCGCACGTGGCGTGACTCATGTTCTCCACCACGCCGAGCACGGGAACATCGAGCGTGCGGAACATCTCCACCGCCTTCGCCGCCTCCAGCGCGGCGAGTCGCTGTGGCGTCGTGACGACGATCGCCCCGTCCACCACGACCGACTGCGCCAGCGACAGCGGGACGTCGCCCGTTCCCGGCGGAAGATCCACGACGAGGATGTCGAGGCCGGGCCAAACCACTCCGCGAGAGAACTGCGTCACCGCCTTCCCCACCATCGGTCCACGCCACACGGCCGGCGACCCGGCGCCAAGAAAGAAGCCGAACGACACCACCGCGAGCCCGTGCGCCTCCAGCGGCACGATCTGCTTCTCCGGTGTCATCTGCGCGCGAAAGGCACCGTCTTCCAGCCCCAGCAGCACCGGAACCGAGGGGCCGTAGATGTCGGCGTCAAGAATGCCCACGCGCAGCCCCGACTCCTGCAGTGCCAGCGCGAGGTTCACCGCGACCGTGCTCTTCCCTACACCTCCCTTGCCGGCCCCGACGGCGATGATCCGCTGCGCCCCGGGCAGCCGCCCCTGCCGCGCCCACGGATCGCGCTCCACCGGCTTTCGCTCGGGGGTCAGGAGCTGGACTTCCGTGCGGACGGCGCCCGCCAGTTGCAACCGCTCGACGATCGCGGCACGCAGCAGCCCGGGCACCTCCTCTCGCTCGGTGGAAAGCGTGAGCGAGACGTGCACGCGGCCGTCGCGCACCGCGACCGAGCGTACGAGGCCGAGTGCGACGATGTCACGTCGCAAACCCGGATAGGCCACCTCGGCGAGCGCGTCGCGCACCTGCTGCTCGGTCAGCATGTCGCTCGTGCCACTTCATACGAACAACTGTCATCACCCTCGGGAATGTAGCTCACCCGCGTGAGGCGCGTCTCGAGAAGCTCGGCCAGGAAGCCGATCTCGGCGCGACAAGGGATGCGGGTCGCGCTCACGAGGTCACGCAGGGGACAATGACAGAGCCGCAGGCGCGGCCCGTCATTCGTTTCCTGGACGACGGGCATGAACCCCAACTCGGAAAAGATCCTCGCCACTTCGTCGATGCGCTCGCGTCCCTCGAGATGCGCCACGCGCTCCGCCGCCTCGTGCCGGCGCCGGTCGATATACCCGGAGAAGAAGTCGCGCAGCAGCTGCTCGTTCCCGTGCTGTACGAGATACGTCCCGAGTTCGCGCAGGATCTCGCCCTCGCGCCGAGGGAAGAGCACTTCCGAGGCGTCGGTGAGGGCGTAGGCGATCTCCGGCCGCCCCGGACCGTGGCGGGACGCCGGCTCGCGCCGAACGAGGTCGCGCGCGACCAGCGTCTTCAGGTGATCGCGCACCGTCTCGATGTTGAGCGCCAGCTCGTCAGCTAGCTGCGGGACAGTGGCGCGCCCCCGCCGCTTGAGTGCGTCGAGCAACAGGCGGTGGCGGGAAGTCATCGGTGCAGGTTGCATGGCACCTCCGTCATTCGAGGACCCGACGCTTGATGTGATCCGCCTCGTGCTCGCCGGGACGGAGGAACTTCCAGATGCCTAACGCGAAAACCGCCACCACCAGCGCCACCGCCCCGCCCACCACCAGCGCCGTCCCCACTCCGCCGGAGGGCGCCGAGGCATGATGCCCCGCCCCCTCGAGCAGTGCCGGCGATCCGTTTGGCGACCAGTTGCTCACCAGGTAGAAGAGCCCCCAGGCCACTATCAGGAGCAGGAGGACCCATGTGGCGGTCGGAATGGGTGCAGGGGTCTCGGCGCGTGCCGGTTCCCAGTGCTGCTCATAGCCGGCGCCATACGCGTTCACCAGGAGCGCGAGCTTCCCGTCCACCACGTCGCCATCGTGTACACCGTCGATGGCGATGCCCGGACCGTTGCGCACCGTGAACGAGACCGAGCGCACGCCGCGGCGCCCCGAGCCGTCGCGCGCAACGACGCGCAAGGTATGCACGCCGTCCTCGATGCGCGTGGTGTCGAGTTCAAAGCGCGCCGGCGGAACGTGAGTGGCGAATGGCTCCGCGGCGCCATCGAGATAGACCTCGACCAGCGACTCGTCAGGCATGAATTCACTGCGCACGACGTCCTCCCTGCGCGCGAATGGTCGCGACATCGGCCGCGCTCACCAGCGGCGCCCGGTTTCCCCAGCTGCTCCGTTCGTGATTGATGACCGCGGCAATGTCGGCATCGGAGAGCGTCGCTCCCCAGGCGGGCATCGGGCTGGTGTAGCGCACCCCGCCAATCGTGCTCCCGCTCGCACCGAATAGCACGGTCTCGATGTGCCGAGTCGGGTCCGCCGCCGTCACCATCGCGTCGCCGGCGAGCGGTGGGAATGTGCCGGGAAGCCCGGTCCCCAACGGTTGGTGGCAGGCGGCGCAGTTGGACGCATAGACTTTCGCCCCCTGCTCGCGCCACGCGGAGCCGTCATCGGTGCTCGTCGGCGTTGCAACTGGCGCCGCCGTCTCGCGCACCACGCCGGACGCGGGCGCGGACGACGAAGACGGCAGTGAAGCGCTGCGCAGCGCCAGGAGATAGGCCACCAGCGCACGCGCCGACTCCCTCGGCACCACCACGCCGCCGGTTGGCGCATACGGCGCCGGAACCGTGATCGCCGAATCGCCGGCCGAGGCGCTGTCGCGCACCTCGAACAACCACGGGAATGACGGCATGACAGACCCCTGGACGACGGCGCGCGGCTGGTACAGGTGCAAGTAGTGCCACACCGCGCTCGGCTGTCGAGCCGCGATGTTGCTCAGGTCCGGCCCCGTGCGCTCCGTGCCGAGCACGCGCGGCGTGGGATGGAAGGGGCCGGTTGGCCGCAGGCGGGCATAATCGCCAGCAATCGACGCGCGGCCGTACCGCGTGGTGTCCTGCGCCAGTGGACGCACCTGCTGCGTATGGCAGTACACGCACCCCTCGGAGAGATAGACGTCGAGCCCCCGCTGCTCGAGCGCGGTGAGGGGGCGCGACCCGGGAGTTGGCGGCACCGCGCGCTGCAACCAGGCCGCCGGCGCCACCGCAACGACGACGCTCAGCGCAACGAAGCCGGCCAGCACTGTCCCGAACAGCAGGCGATGATCTTCATGGAAGTCGAGCCTCATGCGACGTGTGCCTCCAGCGCGACGACGTCGGTCACCGCTTGCACCTCACGGACCGTTGCCGGCCGCATCTGCCACAGGTTCCAGGCAAAGACGACGTGCGACGCCAGCATGAGCCCCCCTCCCACGGCGCGGCCGAGCCAGAAAGGCGCCATCAGCTGCACCGACTCGATGAAGGGCGCACCGGAGAGCCAGCTCAACCCGCGCAGCGTCCCGCCGATCGACAGCGCGCCGACGTACACCGTGAGCCCAACGACCGACAGCCAGAAGTGAAGCCCGATCGCCCCGTGCGACGGCTCCCGCCCGCTGAGGCGCGGGACGAGCGCGTAAACCCCTCCCCAGATGAGGAAGGCCACGAAGCCATACATGGTCAGGTGCGCGTGTCCGACGGTGAAGTCGGTGAAGTGCCACAGCTCGTTGAGCGATCGCAGGGCCTCCAGCGTCCCCTGCGTCGAGCCCACGAAGTACAGGACCACGCCGATGAGAATGAAGGGGAGCGAGTAGCTACGGGCAAACGAGCGCGTGCTCCCGCGCATGGTGAGGAGGAAGTTCCCCGTCCCCGCCACGACCGGCACCAGCATCCCCACGCTGAACACAATCGCGACGGTCTGCAGCAGCCACGGTGTAGGGCTGAAGACGAAATGGTGCCCGCCGATCATCGTGTAGAAGAGCAGCTGCGTCCAGAAGGCCAGCACGCCGAGCGAGTACGAGTAGATCGGCTTGTTGAGCAGCTTGGGAAGGAAATAGTACGCGAGGCCGAGCGACATCGGCGTGAACCACATCCCCACTCCCTGGTGCATGTAGTAGCCCTGCACCACCGTGTCGGCGAGGCCACTCTGGATCCACGGGACGTAGGCAATCACCACGAGGGTGATGGTCCACAGCAACGCCGCCAGGATGTACCAGTTGGAGATGTAGAGCTCGCGCGTGGCGCGCTGGGCGATGGTGCGATACAGCGTGATGGTGAGCAGGACCAGGGCAATCGCGAAGAGCCCCATCACCGGCCACGTGAACTCGCGAAACTCCCCCGCGCCGTTGGTGATCCCCGACAGGAGCTGCAACGCGCCGGCGAGCACCGAGAGGTTGATGAGTGCGAGCGCGATCCACGCCAGGCGATGGCTGGCAAGCGCAGTGCGGCAGGTGCGCGGCACGACCCACAGCGCCAATCCAAGCATCCCCGGCGACGCGAAGCCCCAGAAGACCAGGTTGACGTGGACTGGGCGCAGCCGTCCGAACGACAGCGCGGGGGCCACTCCCAGGTCGGGCCAGATGAACTTGAGCGAGAGATACGAGCCGACCAGCGTGCCGAGGAGGAGCCAGACCGCCGAGGTCGCGAGGTAGGCGTACACCAGTCGTGTGAGCCGCTGGTCGGTGTCGTACCGCTCGTCCACTCGGCTCTTCGCCACCGTCAGGGGGCGCGCGACATGCGCCGCTATCGCTGAGGTTCCCACCGCCAATCGCTCATCTCGTCTCGAGGACCGCCAGTCGCGGGATCGCCGCGTGGTGTGGAGAGAGAATGGACTTGGGGATTCGTGTTGTCAAGGGATTTTCCTTGACAACATACCCCTCTGTCGAGTGGAGGGTCGATGGCGTCGAGCGGCGTGCGGGGGCACTTTCACGCCTCGACCATGGCTCTACTTCATAGATGGGATTCTCTCTGATGCCTTGCTTCGTCGCGTCGCGCGGTGCTGTTCGCCGTTTCCGTCGGTCCCTTGCGGCCGTTGCCCGTTCCGCCATCGCCGCCGGTGCATTCGGTGCACCGCTCGCCGCGCAATCGCGCCCGGCGGTCTCGGGCGATGTCCGCCCCTACGTGAGCATCGACGCCCCGGTCGTCGCGCTCGCGCACGTCCGCATCATCGACGGTACCGGGGCGGCGCCGAGCGACGACCAGACGGTGATCATCAGTGGCACGCGCATAACGAGTGTGGGCGCGTCGTCGAGGACGACCGTTCCCGCCGGCGCGCGCGTGATCGACCTGTCTGGGCACACGGTGATCCCCGGCCTCGTTGGCCTGCACGAGCACACGTACTTCGGCGGGGTCAAGCGCATCACGCAGATGAGCACCTCGGCGCCGCTCCTATATCTCGCCTTTGGGGTGACGACGGCGATGAGCGCGGGGAGCATGCTCCCCTACCAGGAGCTGAACATGGCGCGCGCAGTGAACGAGGGGCGTCTCCCGGGGCCGCGCTTCCTCATCACCGGCCCGTACCTCGACGGCGGCGCCACCGCCAGCGCCAACGCCAAGGCGCTCAAGACCGAGGAGGAGGCGACGCGCTCGCTGGCCTTCTGGCACGCCGAGGGGGTGCGCTGGGTGAAGGTGCAGGGGCGTATCTCGCGCGCGATGCTGGGGCACGTGATCCGCCAGGCGCACGCGCGGGGGATGAAGGTGACGGGGCACCTCTGCTCCGTGACGTTCGCCGAGGCTGCCGCGTTAGGCATCGACGCGTTGCAGCACGGCTTCATCACGGCCAGCGACTACGTCCCGGGGAAGAAGCCCGACGTGTGCCCGCCGGAGAACATGCACGTCCAGACCGACGTCGACGTGGGGAGCGCGGCGGTGCAGGCGTCGATCAAGGCGCTGGCGAAGACGAAGGCGGCGGTGGTGTCGACGCTCGCCGTCTACGAGACCTTCTCCCCCGAGCGCTTCCAGCTCGACACCGCGGCGATGGCGATGCTCGAGCCGGACGTGCGGCGCGAGGTGGAGCAGAACTTCGCCAACATCCGGCAGGGCGGTCTCATCGTGACCAACAGGCTCCTCCAGAGCATGATGCGGTGGGAGCGCGACTTCGTTGCGGCTGGCGGCCTGCTCGGCGCCGGGTCCGACCCATGGGGGACGGGATTCCTCCCGGGGTTCGGGAACATCCGCAACTACGAAATGCTGCGCGAGGCCGGCTTCTCGCCCGCGCAGGCGGTGCAGATCCTCACCTACAACGGGGCGCGGATCCTCGGCATGGACCGCGACATCGGCGCGGTGACCGCAGGGCGCCAGGCCGACCTGGTCGTGGTGCGCGGCGATCCCGCGGCCAACGCGCGCGACCTGTACAACGTGGTCACCGTCTTTCGCGCGGGGGTGGGCTATGACTCGGCGAAGCTTCGCGCGGCGGCGCGGGGGTTGGTGGGGGTGCGGTAGCCCCTCGCGTCCACCTTCCCAGCGAAAGCTGGGACCCATTTGTCGTTGCGTGCGGCACGAGCGGTGGCCGCTTGGCGTGAAACTACAATATCACGCGAAGCCCCCACCGTCCCAGCGAAAGCTGGGACCCATTTGTCGTTGCGCGCGGCACGAGCGGTCGCCCCCGCACGCCACCCTTCCATCACCGCCCTAACGAGTCCACCAGCTCACGACACTAGAACAATTCGAGATCGCTCTTCCGAAGACGCCGGAACCAGCCGCGGCTCGCGGTGGGGGATGCGAGTGGCTCGAGGCGGACCTCGGCGGCGAGGTTGCCGACGACACGCACCTGCTGGAGCCATGACTTCATGGCGGGATGCGTGACGCCGAGTGTTGCGCTGTGGTCGCGCGGGCTGTGGATCCTGAAGATGTGAAAGCAGCCGCGCGCGTCGGTCGTCACGCTCTTGGAGGCAGAGCGGAGCATCACGTGCACCGTCGCGCCAGCAACGGGAGCGCCGTCGGACGTCAGCACGAGTCAATCCGCGCGACTCGCCGCATCGACGAAGCGGGTCGGCGTCCTCACCCACCAGCCAAGCACGGCCACACCCGCGAGCACTACCGCGACAATCAACGAGCGCGTGATCGACTAGCCCACCTCCCCCCGAAACCGCTCAAAGATCCGCTGCAGCGCCGACGATCGCGTCCCCGCCGCGCCCACGGCGCGCGACGCCGCCAGGAAGGCGAGCAGCGCATCGGGGTGTCCGCGCACATCCAGGAGCCCGAACGTCAGCAGTTGCTCCAGCGTCACGGTACCATCCACCAGCGCCACGACGGACTGGTAGTCGAGGACAACCTGCATCAACCAGCCGTCGGGCGCAACGTCGCGCAGCGCGACGATCCCGTGGCCGGCACTGACACCGAGTGTTTCGTCACCAATGGCGAGCTGCGCCGGCGCCTGTGCCAGGAGCTCGGCCACGCGCGCGTACACTTGCGGGGATTCGTCGCGCAGCACCGCGAGGACGTCGATGGCCGCGCGCATGGCCGGGCGCATGCGTGCGTCGCGCCGCACCACGTCACGCGAACCCCGCGGCGTACTCACCCCGCCAACTCCGCGAAGCCGACATACGAGAAGTGTATCTCGCGCCCGTCCAGCGTCCCTCGCACGGTGTACTCTCCCACCAACTCGGAAATGGTCGTGCGCCCGTCGGTGGCCGGGTGGGGAATGAGGAACTGCATGGCCGAGTCGACGCGGAGGGTGATCTCGAGGACGTCATCGCCGTCGGCGGCGCGAATCTCGACCAACTCGGGAATGTAGGAGCGCTCGGGGACGAGCAGCGACATCACACCCGGGATGCGCGGCACGTCGCCATAGCGCCGTTCTCCGTGCACGGCGATGGTGACGGCGTCACCTACGAAGGCGCGGCTCCAGCGCTCTCCTTCCCACACCATCATCACCAGGTCCGAACGCGCCGAGGCGCGCGACCCGTCCGTGACTTGCCCAAAGACGATGGAAAGCGGCGGCCTGGCACGCATCGCGCGCTTGCCGCGCCCGTTGGCTTGCGGCTCGAGGATGTAGCCCCAGTCCCACCCGATGTCGCGCCCCCAGTCCCAGCTCCCCCAGTTGTGGTCGTGGTAGCCGCTCGCCCCTCGCAGCGGGATCTCGCGCCCCTGCAGCACGAGCGTCCCCTCGACATCAAAGCTCGGTTGCAGGAATGAACTCACGACGCCACCGATGTGGTCGAGGCGCATGGGTGAGGCACGCGGCGTCCACCGCGCGTTAAGCGCGACCGAGCCATCCTTGAGCGCCCCACTCACCTCATAGGCGCCGCGACGCAGGCGCACCGCGTTGCCCCCGATGGCCACGTCGGCGCTCCCGCCCGAGAAGGTGCACTCCTCGAGCGGATGGAGGTTCATCGTCCCGTGCCATCCCACGCCGCGTTCGCACACGACGAGCGACACTCCGGCCCGCGCCCGTGACGGATGATGCACGTCGCCCGACAGCGCGAGGTTGAACAGCCCGTACACCTCCGACGCGTCGTCGTTGAAGTTGAAGTGATGCCACTCGGAGTAGCGCTCGAGGTCGGGCGCGCCCGCCACCGGTGGGTGAAAGGCATCGTCGCGAGCCGCATCGAGCGAGGGACGGACTTGCACGGCCTAACGAAGCAGCCGGCCGCCTGGCCAGTCGGCGCCGGAAGCTTCAGGCGCGGTCGCGATGGCCAGGAATCGCGATGGCGCCGCGTGTCGCGCCGGGCGACGTCGCTCGGCGGGACGCGGCGTCGGGCCGGCGTCCTCAGGGGCGAGAGCCGCCGCACCCTCGCTCGGCGACATCATCAACGCCTCCGCGCGCGTCGCGAGCTGCGCCACCTCTTGCACCACGTCGGCGGGGCGTTCGATTGCCGCCGCCAGCTTACCCGACAGCTGCTGCAGCAGCGCCCGCAGCTCCGCGCGATGCTCGAGAATCAAGCCGCCGCGATCGGTGAGGAGTTGCACCAGCACCGGCGTCGACACGAAGGCATCGACAATCACCCGCACGTCGTTGGCCGGTGAACGCGCAATGGTGACGCAGGGGAGCGCCGAAGGGGCAGCGCCCCGCGCGCGGCGCCGCGTCATGCCGACGACGCCCCGCCAGGTCGCTTTCGCTTCCCCTTTGTAGGGTCACCCTTGCGCCCCGCCGCACGTGAGGCGACGCGCGCGCTGCTCCCCTTCCCTGCATCACCATTCCCGGCCTCCCCAACCGGCGCGTTCACCGAGACGGCGATCGCGATCGTCCGCGCCTGGTACCCCTTGACCCGCACGTCGCCGCGGTACGTGGTCCCCGACGTCGCGCCCGCAGGAATGGCGATCGCCGCCTGCACCACGCGCTGCCCGCGCCCGAGCGAGAGCGACGGCGGCTCGAACGACACCCGATCGACCGGGATCTCCGCGCCCCCCTCACTCCGCAGCGGCGACGCCTCGAACGAGACCTCGAGCGGGCGATCGTACTCGTTGGCGATGAGGAAGGGGGCGCGCACCGTCTCACCGGGCGCCCCCTGCACGTGCAGGTCGATGGCCCCGGCCGACGACGCAGGCACCGTGCCGCCATCGTCTCCCGCCGACGGTGCAGCTGACGACAGCGTACGCCCCAGCAGCGATCGCTCCGCGGCGTCGACCAACCCGCGCATCACCTCGGACGAATGCGACGTCATCAGTGTCGCCGAGGCAAGGTTGAAGTCGAGCCAACGCGCGAAGAGGTCGTTGGCGTTGGTCGGCAACCCCTCGCGCGAGGCCTGCTGCACCAACGTCGACACGCGCGACGCCAGTTGCGTGTTTGCCTCCATGTTGCGCGTGAGGAGTCCCTTGAGCTCTTCGATGAACGTTTCGGCGGTGGCCATGGTCGCTCGGGTGCGGCGGGTGATGGTCAGGCAACCGGTTGGTTGGGGCGTGTTCCCGTGGTCGGGACACCGGGGATGGTGCCTGGCGTGTTGGGGTTGTCCGGCGTGGTGCGCGGCGGGTCGCACGGCTCCTCGCACTGCCAGTGCCGGTACCAGTGCATCGTACGCACTCGGCGCGGCGGCTCCCCTTGCGCCACTTCGCAGGTGATCGTGGCCTCCGCCTGCACGGTGAGCGTGACCTTGACGCACTGCTCGTACGCCCCGGTGACGAGCACCTCCGCCGTCGCATCGCCCGCCTGCGCCCCTGCAGGGACGGTGTAGGCCAGCGCCACATCCCCCGCACCACCGGGGGCGAGCTGCAGCTGACCGGGCGCGACAGCGATCTTCCCCGCCAGCGGCGACGACAGGTCGGTGGAGGCGATGGCGAAACTCCGCGCCACCTTCCCCGTGTTGCGCACGCGAATCGTGGCGCGGAATGTCTCACCGGGGCTCCCCTCCCAGTGCAGCTCGCAGACGCAATGCGGCGGGCAGTCGGTCTCGGGGATGTCGCACCCACAGTCCTCGCTCCCGGTCGCCGTGCGGCGCAGCGTATCGAGTGACGGGATGGCCGGCATCGTCGCCGAGGCGCGGGAGACGAAGTCGCGCGCACTCTCCATCGACAGGACGAGGAGTCGCGGCGCCACCGTCAGCAGGTCGGCCGCCGCCGGCGCCGACGCGCTGGTGTGCTTCATGGATACACGGCTCATAACGCCCTCCGCTTGGTGGACGCCGCGCTGCCATCGCAGGTGAGGGCGACGAACAGGCGGGCATGCATGAATGAGATGGAACGCACGTAGTCGCGCCCCTTGCGCAGTTCCTCCGGCAGGTGCAAGCGCAGGTGCAACGCTGCGCTGGCGCCAGCGGCCAGCTCCTCCTCCTTCGACTCCACATCGACGCGCATCGGGCGGATGTCGGTGTCCTTGAGCTCGGCGAGCAACTTGTCCAGGAAGGCGGTCGCGCCGGCGTCGCGCGAGATGTCGCGCAGCACGTAGGTCAGCGAGCGCCCCATCCAGAACTTCTCCTCCAGGTGAACGAGCGCCGCACGCGGGATGGCCACGGGCACATTGCCGCGGTTGCTGACCCACAGCGCGGCCTCGAGCACGTCGCCAGGAGCACCGCGCAGTTCGAGCCGCGACGGCGTGAGCTGCACCGACACGCGTTCCAGCACCTCGAGCACCACTCCGCCCTCGGCGAAGCCCTCGGCGTCCACCGTGTAGCGCCCCGGCGGCGTCTGCGGATCGATCGTCATCGAGGCGCGCGCGCGCGTCGCCACGCGTGGCGCCAACCGCGCCCCGATGCGCAACGCACTGGGTGCCAGTGCCGCATGCGTTCCATACTCCGCATCGCCGTCGCGACGCGCTCTCACTTCGAGGTGTCGCACCTTCACCTTCTCGTCGCTCTCGTTCACGAGCGTCACGTCGCCCCACAGCACCGGAGGAGCACCGCGCAGGACGATCGACTCGTGACCGGTGCGCCATCCCTCGCCGGGCGGTAATGAATAGCGTTGCATCGCGTCACCCTCCCTGGGCGATCGGTGGGATGTCGCGCGTCGTCATGGGCAGCGCTCCGCCGGGCGCGGAATGTAGTCCTCCACGATCACCATGCTCTCCCCGCACACGTGGAAGCAGAACAGTTCCATCCCCATGCTCTTCACGCCGAACTTCATGTTCACGGGGAACGAGATGCGCGTGGGACGCATCGCCATCGTCACGTCCAGCGCAATGCGCGGCAGCCGCTCGACACTCAGAGAGAGCGCGTTGGTCGTCGTGAGGGCGCTTGTGCTCGTGAGCACGCTCGTACTGTTGAGCGTGATCGGCGGGAGCGCATTGATGCGGATGTCGTCCAGCCCCATGTCCACGCCACCGGCGAGCGTGAGGTCCATGTGGGTGGTGTATTCACTGGGGATGTCCGGGCTGCTCATGGTGGCTCCGTGATGCGGGTCGTGAGCGGGAGGATCCTGGGACTACACAGCGCCTACAGGTCGCGGTGGATCACGTAGTCGATCATCGACTCGATGAAGTCGAGGTGCGTGGACGGCGGGAGTGAGGCGGTGATGGTCTCGAACTCGCGCCGGGCCTGACGGGCGAAGTCGCGCGACAGCTCGCGTCCATGGTCCAGCGCACCGTGGCGTTCCATGGCGGAGAGCACCATGTCGACCTCGTCCTGCGTTTTGCGGGCGCGCGGCGTGCCGAGGACGCGCAGGATGCGCTGTCGCTCCCGCCCACCTGCGCGCTGCAGCAACTGGATGAGCATCAGCGTGCGCTTCCCCTCCCAGATGTCGCCCGCGCGCTCCTTGCCATAGCGCTCCTCTTCCCCAACGAGGTTGAGCAGGTCATCCTGGATCTGGAACGCGACGCCGAGGTGGTATCCGAACTCCTCCCACGGCTCGAGGGAGACGTCGAGCGGCCCGCCGAGCAGGGCGCCGAGTCGGCAAGGGGTGATGGTTGTGTACCAGCACGTCTTCTTGCACGACATGCGGAAGTAGTGCGCGTCGCGCAGCTCCC
The DNA here is from genome assembly GCA_020852815.1 of Gemmatimonadaceae bacterium. Taxonomy (NCBI): domain Bacteria; kingdom Pseudomonadati; phylum Gemmatimonadota; class Gemmatimonadia; order Gemmatimonadales; family Gemmatimonadaceae; species Gemmatimonadaceae bacterium. The sequence continues at coordinate 181,972 of JADZAN010000015.1, forward strand.
ACGCGTTGGCGCGCACCCACTCCAGCTCCATTGCCTGTCCTTCCACCGACTCGCGCGCCATCCGCTCGATCTCTCGAAAGATCCGCAGCGTCTTCTCCAGCCCCACCACTTCGAGGTTGTTGAGGAGCGGCGTCATCGCCAGGACGTTGAGCGCATCGCCCACGTTCACCGCGATCGCGATTCCCCAATCCTGGTGCATGGTGGGGGCGCCGCGACGGTGCAACGATTCATCCTCCACGTCGTCATGCACGAGAAAGGCGTTGTGGAAGAGTTCGAGCGCCACCGCGGTGGGAAGGGCGTGCGCCGCCTCACCGCCGTAGGCCTGGCAGGTCGCGAGGCAGAGCGCCGGGCGCAGCCCCTTGCCTGTACGCAACGGGTAGTCCGACATGCGGCGCGCCAGCACATCGTCGAAGCCCTTCTCCGCAATGATGGATTGCATCTCGCCGATGACCGCGTCGCGATAGCGCAGCAGGTCGGCGACAAAGCCGGGAGGGGATGCGACGGCGACGGAAGGCGCGCCGCGCGGCGCGACTGGAGGAGCGACGGGGGCGGCGGGGGCGGCGACAGCGGGGGACACGGCAGCGTCTCGGTGACGACGTTGATCGTGTGAGGGGAGTCGGGCGAGTCGACACGACGGGCAAAGTCTGTACCTCGTTCCCGAATGGTGCAACCAAACTCGGCGGTGCCTAAGCGATGAAAGCAGGCACGACGGGAGGCAAGGGCGCGAGCGTTCTCAGCCGTGGGCTCCCGCGCCCACCTTCCCAGCGAAAGCTGGGATGTCGGCGTCGATGGACGTCGCACACCCCGCCTCGCCCCCACGCCCACCTTCCCAGCGAAAGCTGGGACCCATTTGTCCTGGCGTACGGCGCGAGCGGTGGCGAGCGGGTGGAGAACTACGGTCTCACGCGAAGGCACGAAGGCACAAAGAACGAAGATCGTTGCGAGAGTCGGCGTCCCGCTTCGATTTCCGCGTGGCTCGTGAAGTGGGCGCCACCAGAGGGGACGTCACGGTGTCATGTGGTTCCCGGCGGCGGAACCTGCCCCTGCTTGCAGTGGGATGTTGTTTCATTTGCGGAGCTTCAAGCACGTGCCCGGCCGCGTAACCCTCTCCACCGCAAACACTTGCTGCGCTGTTCCGATCGCGTTCTCCGTTGAATCGTCTACTGACCCGTCCCGGTAGCCGACTGCGCCGTCCGCAGCGACGGCCTCGCCGTCCGCAGCAACGACTGCGCAGCGCTAACGAGCGACAGCGAGTCGCGCACGACCAACCCCGCAACGCGCACGAACGACCGTGCAACGCGGCCAGTCTACCGCTCCATCACTGCGACCAACGCTGCGAGCTGCCCAGATCGCCTTACGATCTTGCGAAGGGGGGCGGTAGGTCGGACGTTGGAGCGCGCGCGCCAGTCATCACGTCGCGCGCTCCGACTCGCCAACGCTTCTCACCGCCCCGCGCGCATGCACTCCCCCGCCACGCCCTGCCTCCTCGCGCTCTCCCTGGCCGCGGCCGCCGCGAGCAACCTCGCCGCGCAACGCCCGGCCGCCACAGGCGCGGCCGACTCTGCCGCTCGCTGGGACGTGACCCTCGCTCGCGGAACGACGCGCACGATCGAGTTCACCACGAGCGAGGGAACCTGGATGGCCTCCGATCTCTCGCCGGACGGGCGCTGGGTCGTCTTCGACCTCCTCGGTCACATCTATAGGATGCCCGCTGCGGGCGGGACGGCGGAGGTGCTGACGCAATCGAGTGGCGTCGCCCTCAACTTCCAACCGCGCATCTCACCCGACGGGAAGTCGATCGCCTTCATCAGCGATCGACGCGGGCAATACAACCTGTGGATCATGGATGCCGACGGCGCCAACGCGCGCGCCGTCTTCACCGACCTCAACGTCGCGGTCTTCGAACCGGCGTGGACACCGGACGGGCGCTTCATCGTCGTGCGGCGCGCGGTGCGCGGGAACTTCGGCGGAGGGGGCGGCGGCGCTGGCGCCGCCGGCAACGGCCTCTGGATGTACCACAAGGACGGGGGGAGCGGCGTCTCGCTCGTCGCCGCCGGCCAGGGGGGCGCCAACGCCACGCCCTCATGGCCCACGATCTCCGGTGACGGACGCTTTCTCTACTACCAGGTGGGGATGAACGCCGAGCCGCGCGAGATCCTCGGCGGGACGTTGCAGCTGCGACGCTTCGCGTTCGACGGCGGCGACATCATCGACATCACCAACGGGGAGAGCGGGAGCGCCGCGGCGTCGCGCTTCTCGTCAGGCGGCGCCGCCGCGCCGGAAGTCTCCCCCGACGGGCGCTGGCTCGCCTTTGCCCGGCAGATCCCCGACGGGACGCTCGCCTTCAAGGGACACGAGTTCGGCCCGCGCACCGCCCTTTGGCTGCGCGACCTCCGCGCGGGGAGCGAGCGCCTCCTCATGGACCCGATCGAACCGATGACCGCGGTGGCGGGGAAGACGCTTGGCATCCTCCCGCGCTACAAGTGGGCAGCAGACGGTCAGTCGATCGTCATCACGCAGGGGGGCAAGCTGCGGCGCGTTGACGTGTCGACGGGGAACGTGACGACGATTCCCTTCACGGCGACGGTCAAGCGCACCATGTCGCAGATGGCGCGGCGCGAGTTCCGCATCCGTGACGACTCGCTCGCGGCGCGCTACTTCCGCTGGCCGAGTTCCTCGCCGGACGGGAAGCGCATCGCCTTCCAGGTGGTGGGGCGCGTCTACGTGCAGGACGGGATCACCGGCACGCCGCGCCGCGTGACGCCCGCCGGCTTTTCGCCGTTGGAGTTCGCCCCCACGTGGAGCCCCGACGGGCGTTCGCTTGCCTTCGTGACCTGGGACGACACCGGGCGCGGGCACGTGTGGACGGCGCTCGCCGACGGCGGCGCCCCGCGGCGCCTCACGCGCGAAGCTGGAGACTACACCGTGCCGGTGTGGAGCGCCGACGGGCGCCATGTGATCGTCGCCCGCGGCGAAGGTGCCACCGCGCGCGGTCGCACGATGACGCACAACACCTGGTTCGACGTCGTGCGCCTCGATGTCAACGCGGCGCAGGGCGACACCGGCGTCATCGTCGGGACCATCGAACGCCCCACCGGCGTCTCGGTGGGCGGGGAGGCACGCCGTCAGCTGCCACGCCCCTCCATCGGCCCCGAGGGGCGCATTTTCTGGCCTGAGCAGCGCGTCGCGAACGCCGGCCGCCCAGCGGGGACAGCGCTGGTTTCGATCGCGCCGGACGGGAAGGACCGCCGGGAGCACCTCTCCTTTCCTGCGGCCGACGAGATGGTCCCGTCGCCGGATGGGGAATGGGTCGCCTTCCAGGAGGGGGACAACGTCTATGTCGCGCCCATGGCATACGGCGGCGTCGGCAGCGATCCGCAGCGCGTGGAGAAGCGCCGCGGCCAGTTCCCGATCACCGCGCTCACGCGCGACGGCGGACTCTACCCGCGCTGGCGCGACCACCTGACGCTGGAGTTCTCCAGCGGCCCGCACTTCTACGTCCATCACCTCGACACGAAGCGCACCGACACGCTCGTGTTGCGTCTGACGGTGCCGCGCGCGACGCCCTCGGGGAGCATCGCCCTCACCAACGCCCGCCTCGTCACGCTCGACAAGCGGCGCGTCATCGAGCGCGGGACGATCGTGGCGCGCAACGGGCGCATCGCCTGCGTCGGGTCGTGCAGCACCGCGGGGGTCGACCGCGTCGTGAACGCCAGCGGGAAGACGATCATCCCCGGGTTCGTCGACATGCACTCGCACCACTATCGCGAGTGGCGCGGCATGCGTCCGCGGCACGACTTCGAGCAGGCCGTTTATCTGGCCTACGGCGTCACTACCACGCACGACGTGTCGATGCACGCGCAGAACATGTTCCCCACCGCGGAGCTCATCGAGGCGGGGGAGATGGTGGGGCCGCGCGGCTTCAGCACCGGCGACAACATCACCGCCGGCGACGCCACGCGCGCCAACGAGATCAACAACCCGCGCGACGCGCTCGCCGCCGTGCGCCGCATGGCCGACTGGGGAGCTAACTCGATCAAGCAGTACGCCCAGCCGCGTCGCGACCAGCGGCAGTGGATGGCCGAGGCGGCACGCACGGTGGGAATGAACCTCACGTCGGAGGGAGGCTTCTTCCTCGAAGACCTGGGCTTCATCATGGACGGACAGACCGCCTTCGAGCACGCCTTCGAGGAAGTGCCGATGTACAGCGACGGCGCCAAGTTCCTCGGCAAGGCGGGGGCCACGTACTCCCCCACCCTCGTCGTCTCCGGCGCCGGTCCGTCCAACATCGACTACTGGTTCCAGGAGTCGAACGTCTGGCAGGACGCCAAGCAGCGGCGCTGGTTCCCGTGGCGCGCGCTGGTCCCGCACACGCGCGTACGCATGACGCGACCGGTGACAGACTACTCGTATCCGGTGGTGGCGCAGTCGATGGCCGACATCATCGCCGAGGGTGGGTGGGGAGCGTTAGGCTCCCACGGCGAGCATCACGGGCTGGCCCCGCACTGGGAGCTGTGGATGGGGGCGTCGGCGTTAGGCAACCATGGCGCGCTGGAAGTCGCCTCGCTGCACGGTGCGCGCCTGCTCGGCGCCGACAAGGACCTCGGCTCGCTCGAGGTCGGGAAGCTCGCCGACCTCGTGGTGCTCAACGGCAACCCGCTGCAGAACATCCGTGCGACCGCCGATGCACAGTACGTGATGAAGGGCGGGGTGCTGTACGACGCGATGTCGCTCGACCAGCTGTGGCCGAAGCAGGTACCGTTCGGCCCGGCCTACTGGGTGAACGAGGATATGCTGCAGCGGAACGTGAAGGGGGTGGAGACGTTCGACAAGAAGCGATAGGACTTCGAGATGATCCTCTTCTCGTTTCGCAATGCCTGGAGATCGCTTCGAGCAGCTCCCGCTTTTTCCGCACTCGTGGCGCTCACGATGGCGGTGGCGATTGCGCTCAGCGCGCTTGTACTTGGCACCGTGAATGCGGTCTTGCGACCGGCGAGCGTCGCCCGGAGGGCTGAGTTACTCTATCGCGTACAGGCGACCGTTAGCGGGAAACAGAGCGCAACGCCTTCCGCCATCGACCTTCGTCAGATGCGAGCGTCGGTGCCGTCGCTGGAAGTCATTTCGACCGTTCGTGGGGACTACGCCGCGGTGGTTTCACGAGGCGAGGCAGAACAGCGACATGTGATGTATGTCGACGAAGACTTCTTCGAGGTGCTCGAGACGCGACCGAGCGCTGGGCGCTTCTTCCTACCAACCGATCGCGCGTTCGGCGAGGCACCTCTCGCAGTTGTCAGCGATCGCTTCTGGCGTGAACGACTCCACGGTGCCAGCGACCTCTCGGCAGGCACTATCGAGGTAGACGGCACTACCTTCCGAGTCGTCGGCGTCGCGCCCCCGGGCTTGGAGCGAATGCTGGGAGCGGACTTGTGGCTGCTTTCGATGCGCGGTGCGGTTCAGTCAACAAGCGGTCTGATGCCGCCGGAGTTCGTCGCGCGATTACGCCCGCGCGCGTCACAGGCCACGCTGGAGCGCGACCTGCGCGCCATGGGGCTACACGTTGCCGCGCAGGCGCCGAGTGCGACCGCGCCCCGCTTCCATGTTCGAGCGCTCGCCGTCGCGTTGGCGGAGTTCTCGGAGTTGCAGCGGTCGCTGGCATGGTCGACCAGAGCCATCGTGCTCATTGCGTGCGCCAACCTGGCGAACCTGGCGCTTGCACGGGCGCTTAGCCGGGAGAGCGCCCACGCGATCGCCCGAGCGATTGGCGCCACACGGGGACGTATCGTGATGGACATTCTCGCGGAGTGCGCGATTCTGTCCGTGGTGGGAGGAGCCATCGGTACGCTATGTGTGTTCGCATTGCAGGGCGCACTCCGAACGGCGATTCCCACAGACGTTCCCTACATCGGAAGACTCGACCTTCGCCTCGACTGGATGGTGGTGACAGGCGCCATCGTCGTCTCGATCCTCGCTGCATGCCTCTTCGGGATATTCCCCGCCCTTCGAGCGTCTGCGTCGGATCCATCCATATCGCTGGCACGGGCTGCCGTCGAGCGGACGGGTGGTTCGCGACGCCTCTATACAGGGATTATCGTCGCGCAGTTGGCCACCAGCCTTGCAATGCTCGTCAGTGCAGGGTTGTTGGCGCGCGCGAGTGGCCGACTGTCAACGGTGGGTCTGGGCTTCGAGCGCCGCGGGCTCTACGAGGCACGCGTGCTGCTTCCCGCCGCTTACAGGACCGACAGCGGCTCGGCGAACAAATCCTTCATGGCCGCGGAGTCGGCAGTGCGTGCTACGCCCGGCGTCGTTGACGTGAGTTGGTGGGTGCAGCCACGAGTCGTCGGGCTATCCGTCATGGGATTCGGCTCGGGAGGCTCGACCCACGTGCTCTATAACCCCGAGCTGCTCACGGTCGGGGCGGGCTTCCTCGGGACGATGCGAACGCGCATCAGTCGAGGGCGCGATCTTCAGGTCGGCGACGACGAGGGCCCGGCGAAGGTGGTCGTCGACGAGCGTGTGGCGCGAGAGCTTTGGCCCGACGAGGACGCCTTGGGCCGACAGCTCGCCGTGCTGGGGCCAAACGGGATGCGATCATACGCAACCGTGATCGGTGTGTCGTCCCGAATGCGCCGCATGTTCTCGAGCTTCGACGTCTTCGACGTCGCGCCGGGCGCGGTGTACTTGTCGCGTGATCCCACAGGAACGACGCGGCATCTCGTCATCCGCGTGGACGAGAGCACTGCGGCAAGCGCCGTGGCGCGTCTCGCGAACCGCCTGCGTGATGCCCTGCCGCCCGGAACGCAGGTCGGCATCGAGCGCGCCGACCGTGCCCAGCGTCGCCTCGAAGACGCACATCGCTTCATCACGATGCTGTTCGTCGCGCTCGCCGTGTGCGCCGTCTCCTTGTGTATGCTCGGCATCTACTCCGTCCTCGCCTACGCAACGGTGACGCGCCGTCGTGAACTCGCCATACGACTCGCGGTCGGGGGAACACCGGTGGACTTGATGCGCCTGGTGAGCCGTGACGCGACGGTGCTGGCGCTCGCCGGTACTGCCTTCGGCGGTCTGCTTTCGCTCGGCGTAGCGCGACTCATCGATCCGTTCCTGCTGGACCTGTATCACGTGAATGCATGGACGCTCGGCGCAGCTGAGTGTGTGCTGCTGGCGGCGACGGTTCTCGCGGCGTTCATCCCAGTGCGCCGCGCGATGGCGACCGATCCCGCTTCCATGTTGCGGGCGCCGTGAGGTGTTAGGCACGACTAGGGTCAGCGCTCTTGAACCACAGCGCTGCTCGTTGAACTGCGCGGCGTCCCTGTCGGCTGTTTCTCTTCTCAGCTGAAGTCACCAACGTCTCGCGGCACGGCTTCTGGCTGCTGATGGCCGACGCCGGACAAACCTCTCCTGGCCGCAGTTGGACGTCGACCTCTCGGTGACGTCGAGTCGAGATCCGATCGCGTATCCGCTGATGACACCGCCTTCAGGAGCCAGCGGGGACCAATCCGGCGAGACACAGCGCGTCGCGGAGCGCCGAAGCGGCATCGGCCGGCGATTGTCGGCCTTTGTCGGCGTTTGCCGAGGTCTGCAGGCCGTGCGCCGGTCCCGGCGGTGTGGCGAGGGGTCCGGCTCCGCCTGTAGCTTCTTCTCGCATCTCCAGCCCTTCCCTGTGTCCGTGCTCCCTTCTCGTCCGTTTCTCGCGCCTCCCAGGACCATGCGCCCGTATCGCGTTTCCGTCACGCTGCGCGCTCTCGCCGTCGCTCCGCTACTCCCGCTCGCGCTTGGCGCGCAGGGGGCCCCGCCCAAGGGCTACCAGTTCGCCATCGAGGACTACGCCCGCGCCGAGCGATTCCTCGGCGCCACCATGAACCCGCTGGTGAGCGGGACCACCGGTCGGCCAACGTGGCTTCCGGATGGGCGCTTCCATTACCGAGTGACCACGGCCAACGGCGCCTCGTTCGTCCTGGTGAATCCGGCCAAGCGCGCGCGGGGGGCCGCCTTCGACCAGGCACGCCTCGCCACCGCACTCGGCGCCGCCACCGGGGGGACGTTCGAGGGAGAGCGCCTTCCGTTCACGACCATGGATTTTGCGGCTGACGGCAAGTCGCTGGTGGCCACCGTGCGCGCCCAGCGATACCGCTGCGACCTCACCGGCTACGCCTGCGCCCCGCTCCCCAAGGGGATCGCGGCGCCACCCAACGCCTCCACCTCGCCCGACGGGAAGTCGGCGGTCTTCATTCGCAGCTACAACCTCTGGCTCAAGGACCTCGAGGCGGGGAACGAAGTGCAGCTGACGACCGACGGGATCAAGGACTTCGGCTACGCCACCAACAACGCGGGGTGGGTGCATAACGACTCGCCGGTCGTGACCTGGTCCGACGACTCGCGCCAGATCGCGACCTTCCAGCACGACGGGCGCGGGGTGCGCGACATGTACCTCGTCAGCACCAACGTGGGGAGCCCGAAGCTGGAGGCGTGGAAGTACCCGATGCCCGGCGACAGCGTGATCTTCCGCGTCTCGCGCGTCATCCTGCGCAAGGGAGGCGACGGCACGTGGGCGATGACGCGGCTGCAGATGGCGCCCGATGCGCATCGCTCGACCGTGAGCGACCACATTGCCTGCGGCGACATCATCTGCGACACGCAGTGGTATCCAGACGGCTCCCGCTTTGCCTTCATCTCGTCGTCGCGCGATCACAAGCAGGCGTGGCTTCGCATTGCCGATCCCGCATCGGGCGAGGTGCGCACGGTGCTCGAGGAGAAGAGCGCCACGCAGATCGGCGACGCGTCGCAGCCGGAGAACCTCTGGCGCATCCTTCCCGGGACGAACGAGTTCATCTGGTGGTCCGATCGCGACAACTGGACGCACCTCTACCTCCACGATCTCACCACCGGTGCGCTCAAGAACCGCATCACGACCGGCGACGGCAACGTGACCGACATCGTGCGCATCGATGAGAAGAAACGGTTGATCTGGTTCACCGCCAACGGGCGCGAAGCAGGGCGCGACCCGTATCACCAGCTCTTCTATCGCATCGGCTTCGACGGCAAGGGGCTGACGCTGCTCACGCCCGAGGTGGGCAACCATACGGTCTCGCTTTCACCTGACGGGAGGTACTTCGTCGATACGTACTCCACGCCCGACACACCCCCCGTGACGGTGCTGCGCGACGCCAACGGGAAGGTGGTGCTCCCGCTGGAGAAGGGCGACATCTCCCGATTGTTAGCCTCCGGGTGGCGCGCCCCGATCCCCGTGACGGCCAAGGCGCGTGACGGGAAGACGGACGTATACGGCCTCATGTACGTCCCCACGAAGCTCGACTCGGCGAAGAAGTACCCGATCATCAACCACATCTACCCCGGGCCGCAGTCGGGAAGCGTGGGGCCGCGGATGTTCATCCCGTCGCGCGGTGACAACCAGGCGCTGGCCGAGCTGGGGTTCGTCGTGGTCGAGATCGACGGGCTGGGGACGCCGGGGCGCTCCAAGGCCTTGCGCGACTTCTACTATGGGCGCATGGGGGACAACACGCTCCCCGACCAGGTGTCGGCCATGAAGGACCTGGCGACGCGCTATGCGTTCATCGACATCGACAAGGTGGGGATCTGGGGGCACTCGGGCGGCGGCTTCGCTACCGCGTCGGCGATGTTCCGCTACCCCGACTTCTTCAAGGTCGGCATTGCGGAGTCGGGAAACCACGACAACCGCAACTACGAGGACGACTGGGGAGAGCGTTACCAGGGATTGCTCACCAGGTCCGGGCCTAACGACAACTACGCCGCCGAGGCCAACCAGACGTATGCAGGGAACCTCAAGGGGAAGTTGTTCCTGATTCACGGGCAGATGGACGACAACGTTCCGCCGGTGAACACGCAGCTCGTGGTGGACGCGCTGATGAAGGCGGGGAAGGACTTCGACCAGATCATGCTCCCGCACGCCCGCCACGGCTTCGGCCCCGACGCGGCGTACATCATGCGCCGGCGCTGGGACTACTTCGTGACCAACCTGCAGGGGAACACGCCACCCAGGGAGTACCAGATCGGCAAGCCGCGGGTGGTGCCGTGAAGCGGCATCTCGTTCTCCCACTGCTCACACTCGTTGCGCCTGCCCTGCAGGCGCAACGTTCGTCCGCTCCTGCGCCGCTCGCCGCGCGCACGGTCGACTCCATCGTCGCCGTCGCACTCAGGACCTTCCCCACGCCCGGGGTCGCCGTCGCCGTCATCCAGGATGGCAAGGTGGTCGTCGCGAAGGGGTATGGCGTGAAGAAGGTCGGCGAGTCCGCGCCGGTGACGCCGCAGACGCGCTTCGGCATCGCGTCCAACACGAAGGTCTTCACCGCGATTGCGCTGGGGATGCTGGTGGAGGAGGGGAAGCTTGCATGGGACGCGCCGGTGATTCGCTACCTGCCGCAGTTTGCCATGTACGATCCCTTCGTCACGCGCGAGATCACGGTGAAGGATCTGCTCGTGCATCGCAGTGGGCTCGGACTCGGCGCTGGCGATCTGCTCTGGTGGCCGGCCTCGACGTACAACCGCGCCGAGATCATGCGGCGGCTGCGCTACATCAAGCCGGCCACGTCATTTCGCTCGGCGTACGCCTATGACAACGTGCTCTATCTCGTGGCCGGCGAGATCATCGAGGCGGTGAGTGGGATGCCGTGGGAGCGGTTCATCGAGACGCGCATCCTGCACAAGGTAGGCATGACGCACAGCACGTCGCGACATGGCGACGCCGTCTCGCCGGGCGACGTGGCGCAGACGCACACGCTCCTCGAGGGGAGGCTCACGGCGATCGCTCCCATGACGAGTGACAACACCAATCCTGCCGGCGGGATCAACAGCGGCGCCGAGGACATGGCGAAGTGGGTGCTGTCGCTCCTGGATTCGGGCAAAGTGGGAGATGGGAGCCGGTTGTACCTGCCGGCGACGGCACGGATGATCCAGGCACCGGTGACGCCGATGCCTAACGGCTCCCCGCCAGCGGAGCTCGCCCCGCTGGCCAGCGACTTCTCGTTCTACGCGCTGGGGCTCGACGTGGGGACGTATCGCGGGCGCAAGATCCTGCACCACACCGGAGGGCTTCCCGGCTACCTGTCGTCGGTGGCGTGGATCCCGTCGGAGCGCGCGGGCGTGGTGGTGCTCACCAACGATGAGTCGCCGACCTTCCTGGCGCTCACGTGGACGCTGATGGAGCGCGTACTGCGTGTGTCACGGCCGTTCGACTTCCTGGCCGGTTACGATGCGTTGCTCAAGCGCCAGCGGCAGGGTCTCGCCGCCGCAGCCCGCGAGGCGCACGCGGCGCGCGATTCGCTCTCGCGTCCGTCTCTGGCGCTGGAGAAGTACGCGGGCGGCTACGAGGACGCCTGGTATGGCGACATCGACATCGCGCAGGAGAAGGGAGGACTGGCGATTCGCTTCTCACACAGCCCGCAGCTGGTCGGCGATCTGGTCCCCTGGCAGCATGACACCTTCCTGGTGCGGTGGCGCGACCGCGAACTGCGCGCCGACGCCTACATCACCTTCATGCTCACGCCGGACGGAGGCGTCGATCACGCGAAGATGGTGCCGGCGTCACCGGATGTGGATTTCTCGTTCGATTTCCAGGACCTGGAGTTGAAGCCGCGGCGGCGCTGATACCGTCAGCCGCAACGCCGACGGGCGCCGGTGTCGCTCACCGGCGCCCCTGTTGCAACATCGAGCGCGTCGCTCAATCAGGGAAGACGTTCGAATCGTACCCCGCGCACGCGGCCATCGGCGAGGGTGAAACCGCTCACCATTCCCGCCTTGTTGCGCGTGAACTGCACGGTCGCGCCGAAGTTGGCCACGAAGCCGTCGCGAAACGCCGGGACCATCGAGGCGCCATCGAGCTTCCGGTTGAAGACGGCAAGCGTCGAGTCCTTTACCGAGAGGTCATAGCGGACGTCGAGCTCCTGGCTGTAATAGGATCCGGCAAAGGAGGCCAGCGTGGCCGAGTCGGCCGTGAACGGCGCTTCCTTGCGGTAGAACAGCTCGCGGGTGGAGCGCGGCAGTTGCGTCACGCCAACGGTGTTTGCACCTGACGACCGGAGCACCAGCGCTCCCGGGCCCAGGCGCAAGGTGGTGTCGCTCGTGGGCGTGAGCGTGCGACCGTCGGCCAGCTTGATCGTCTCGCCATCGAGCCGGATGCGGAGGACGGACTGGCTGATGGTGTCCCGGTAGGTACCGACCCAGCGCTGCCGGAGTTCCGCGGAGATCGGGCGTTCCACCGTGTCGACCATCGCCACGGCGCTCGGAGCGCTGCTCCCAAGCAGGACGTCGGCGACGTTACGCAGCAGGGCGTTAGGTACCGCGCTGGCGGCGTTGCAGAGCACCGCGATGGCGATGCCGCGCCCCGGGTAGCGCTCCACTTGCGCGCGATAGCCGGCGTCGGCGCCGCCGTGGCCGACGGCCGACAGCCCGCGATAGGTGAGGACCGAGAGGCCGTAGCCATAGTTGGCCGGCGTTCCGTCGTTGAGCGTGGCGCTCGTCTGCGCCGCGGCGACGAGCGACTTGCTCCCCACCATGGGCGAGTCGAGGTTGGCCATCCACTTGAGGAGGTCGCCCGCGGTGGTGAAGAGCGACGTGGCCCCGTACGTGTCGAAGACGGGGATCGAGATCTTCCACCCGCCGTCCCGGCGCGGTTCGTACGCCGAGGTGCGTCCAAGGACAATCATCGCGTGATCGTCATGGAAGTGCGTCGACGTCATCCCTAACGGTTCGAAGATCCGCTCCTGCGCGAACTCGCGCAGTGACTTTCCGCTGACGCGCTTCACGATCACCGCCAGCAGTGTGTAGCCGGTGTTCGAGTACACCCACTCCGCGCCGGGCTTGAAGTTCGTCCCCTTCTGCCGGGTGACGATGCGCATCACGTCCTGCTCGGTGATCAGGTCCTCGGGGAAACGCCAGCCGGCGTAGCCGAGCAGCTGCCACTGGTCGCGCAAGCCGCTGGTGTGATGGATGAGGTGGCGGATGGTGATCGTGGTGCCGTAGTCGGGTATCTCGGGGATGAACTTGCGGATGTCGTCGTCCAGCGTGAGCCGACCGTCCTCGGCCAGGAGGGCCACCGAGTAGGCGGCGAACTGCTTGGAGATCGAAGCGACGTGGAAGATCGACTGCGGCGTGATGGCGATCGCGTGTTGCAGGTCGCTCATGCCGTACCCGCGGGCGTAGACCTCGCGAGCATTCTGCGAGATGGCGAGCGAGCAGCCGGGGGAGTCGGTGCGATCCCATCGGGCGAAGACGGCGTCGATCCGGGCGCGTGAATCGGCGGAGAGCGGCGCCTGCGCCGTTGCCGCTGCTGGTGCCGTTACTGTTGCCGCTGTGGGGACAAGGAACAGCGCGAGGCGCAACGCGGACGGAAGGATCCGTGGAAGGAACGACGCACGCATGTCGGTGACTCGAGCGGGGGTGACTGGACGGGGCGATCGCCGGTGGGATGCGCAGCCGGTCGCACACGATGATGCGGCACGATTCGGCTTTGCGCGAGGGCGAGCCGACGCGACGTGGCGGCGATTCGCGGGGATCGCCAACGCGCCGTTCGTTGCGACAACCTGACGGCGCGGCCACTGGCGGGCGGCGCGGGGTGGTGCGAGAGTGCAGGGAGCGTCGTCGCCTCACTCCGTCACGAACCCTCCATGCATCGTCAACCCATGCTCCGCCAGCCACAGTTCCGCCGCATCGCAGGTTCCGCGCGCCTCGTGCAGGCGTTGGCGGTGGTCGCGCTTTCGTTCGTCGCTGCGCCGCTCGCGGCGCAACAGGAAGTGGTCGACTCCACCACGCTGCGCCAGCTCTACGCCGACGAGATGGCCAAGGGCGAGGTGATGTCGATTGCCAGTTGGCTCACCGACGTGCACGGCCCGCGCCTCACCGGGTCGCCAGGCGCAAGGGCGGCGGGGGAGTGGGCGGTGAAGACGATGAAGGAGTGGGGGCTGGCCAACGTCGGCTTCGAGTACTGGAGCCCCAAGTTTCCCGGGTGGCGCAACGACCATCTGACGTTGCGCGTGGTGGCACCGCTGGCGTTCGACGTCGCCGTGGCGCCGCGCGCCTGGTCGCCGAGCACCAGGGGAGCGGTGAAGGGGGAGGCGGTCGTGGCAATGCTGGGCTCGTGGGGCGATACGGCGAAGTACGCCGGGACGCTCAAGGGGAAGTTCGTCCTCCTTGGCGCGGCGCCGACGCTCGCGCCGCACGCCAAGCCCGACGCCAAGCGCTACTCTGACGAGGAGCTCGACAAGATGGCCGGCGCCGGCGTCCCCGACCCTCGCACGGGTGGCTTCGCGATCCCGCGCGACCCGGCGGCCATGGGAAACATGGCGCGCCGCTTTGGCGGAAACGCCTTCCGTCCGGCGAACGACACCGCGGCGCTGCGCTGGTTCGCGAGGCAGGGTGTGGTGGGGATCCTCCTCCCCGCGCGCGGCGACGATGGGACCATCTTCACCGACAACGGCTATCCGCGAACGGCCGGCGTGGCGCTGGTGCCGATGGTGCACGTGGCGGGGGAGCACTACGGGCGCATTGCGCGCATCCTCGAGAAGGGCGTTCCCGTCACGCTCTCGCTCGACATGGCCAATACCCAAACGCCGGAAGCCGAATCGTTCAACATTGTCGCCGAGATCCCGGGGAGCGATCCGGCGCTCAAGGACGAAGTCGTGATGCTTGGCGCGCACTTCGACTCGTGGCATGCGGCCACGGGGGCGACCGACAACGCCGCGGGGTCTGCGGTGATGATGGAGGCGATACGGTTGATCAAGGCGAGCGGGCTCAAGCCGCGCCGCACCATCCGCATCGGCTTGTGGACCGGCGAGGAGCAGGGCTTGTTCGGGTCGCGCGAGTACGTGGCGCGCCACTTCGGCGAGCGCGTCTTCAGGAGCGACTCGTCAGGCTTTGCCCCTACCGATACCGTGCGGGCGCTGCCGGAGTACGAGAAGCACGCCGGCTACTTCAACGTCGACAACGGGACTGGGCGCATCCGCGGTGTGTATCTGCAGGGGAACACGCAGGTGCAGGATGCATTCAGCGCCTGGATCACCCCGTTCAAGGACAAGGGAGTGACGACCGTGACGCCGGCCAACACCAGCGGGACCGACCATCAGGCGTTCGACGCCGTCGGGCTGGGCGGGTGGCAGTTCATCCAGGACCCCGTCGACTACGACACGCGCACGCACCACTCCAACCAGGACGTGTACGAGCGGCTGGTGCCGGACGACATGAAGCACAACGCCGCGGTGGTCGCGGGCTTCGTGTGGCAGGCGGCGCAGCGGTCGACCAAGCTGCCCGGGAAGGCGGGGTGGCCGGTTGTGGTGAGCGACAAGAAGGCGAAGGCGGTGTCGGAGTGGGGGGGGCGAATTCTGGGGGTCGAATTTGGGGCGAATTTGGGGTCAGAGTCAGCGAGAATTTGGTTCGCTGACTCTGACCCCAAACGGCGGATTCTCAACTGGCGTCGGCGAGGATCTCCCGAATTCCCTGTACGATCTCGTCCGCCGTCGCCTCGTACTTGAGAATCAGCCGTACCCGCCCGTCGCGGTCGAGCGCGTAGAGATTGGTCGAGTGCGTGACGGTATACTTGGCCGCGGAGTTGGGCGTGGGAATGATTTGGTACGACGCCCCGTACAGTCTCACCACGGGGTCGATCTCACCCCTGCTTCCCGTCAATCCCAGCGCGTCGAGGTTGAAGTTCGAGAGGTCGAGCTTGAGCACATCCGGCGTGTCGCGCTCCGGATCGACGGTGATGTAGAGCGTCTTGACCTTGTCGCGATCCTCGCCGAGCAACTGCGCCACCGTGGTGAGCTTGGAGAGCGTGGTGGGGCAGACGTCGGGGCAGAACGAGTAGCCGAAGAAGATCAGGACGACCTTGCCGCGCTGCGAGGCGAGCTCGAAGCGCTGGCCGTTGTGGTCGGTGAGGGTGAAGTCGCCGCCGATCGGCTCGATGGGGAGCGAGGGCTTCTTCGAGCATCCCGTGCTCGCGGCGAGCAACGCGAGCGCGAGGAGCGCGTTGCGCGCCTGACGAGCCACGTGCCTCGCGCCTGGCAGCGGCACGCAGCAACCGTTCATCGCATCCCTCCCATCTTCCGCACCTCGGCGGCCACCTGGAGCTTTGTGCCATCGTCGAGGGTGAGCGTCACCTGCACGGTGTCGCCGGCGGCCAGCGGCTTCTTCACGCCGAAGATCATCAGGTGCAATCCGCCCGGCCTGAGCTCGGCCTTCCCGCCCGCGGGGATGGCGATCTGCTTCACGGGCGACATGCGCATCATCTCGTTCTCGCGAATCATCTCGTGCAGCTCGAGCGTGTCGGCGACTTCGGTTGAACCGCTGACGAGGGCGCGGGCCACCGTTCCCTTGTTCTCGAGGGTCAGGAAGATACCCGTCACCTTGCGGCCGGCGGGGACTTCGCGGACCCAGGCATCGTGGGCTGTGACAGAGATGCCCTGCGCGTCGACACCTGCCGCCGACAGCGTGCATAGCGCAACGGCGCCGACGAGGGCGCGTGTGATGTTCGAAAGCGTGATGTTCGAAAGCGTGATGTTCATGGGAGCGTGGATGATGAGGTGTTTGGTCGAGCCAGTGAAAGGACGTACAGCGCCAGCGAGCGGCGCTGCGTCTCGGAGAGGTGTGGATAGCGCGGCATGGAGCCGCCGTTGGGAATACCGGTGCCAATGGTCTGGGCGATGGCGCGTTCGTCGAGCCCGGTGCGGAAGGCCGCCGCGGCGCGGAAGTCACGCGGCGGTGGGTTGAGCGTCACCGCCACAGGTCCATCACCGTGGCCGTTGAGGCCGTGGCACGAAATGCACCCGTTGGCCGCGTAGAGATCACGCCCCGCCTGCACTGTCGCTTTGGGATTGCGCGCGCGGTTCGGCACGCCCGGAGCTGCATCGAAGGAGCGCACGAACCAGCGAGCCACACCACCGGCGATGGGTGCGGTGAGCGCCGAGTCGAGCTGCGCATACTCGACCACGCGCGCGTACGTGCTGGACGCTGGCGCGCGCGCAAGACGAACCGAGACGAGCGCCGTGTCGCCCGCGAGGAGTTGATGTGCACCTGGCGTGATGACGGCGAAGGTGCCGTTGGGCTCGAGCGCGACGCTTGTGCCCGCCTCGAGCGGCACGCGCTCGACACGCACCTGTGCTGCGTCCGCACTGGTATCGCGATCGGCGACATGGAAGGCGTGATCGCGATGCCGCGCGAAGATCACACCGCCCGCGCCCTCCACCGCGGCGCCGACGATCGTGTCGGTGACCGTCCCGCTGTTTCGCACGGTGAAGTACAGGGTCGGCGGAACGCGACCATTGCCCGCGACGATGATCGCCCGCTCCACGACGACGACGCCGTGGCTCGTGCACGCAACGAGTACCGCCGTCAGGAGCAACGCCGTCGCCCCCGCGACGCGCGAGAGAACACGCATTGCACCAGGGCGGCGCGCACTGGTGACGGGCGGATGTTCGTTCGAGGTACGGTTGAAACGCGATCGCGCGCGGCGCGCCATGTAGGTGCGCCTCAACGCGACCACCATCGGCATTCGCATGGAGGTTCCGGACGACGGGCGTTCCGTTGCAGACGGATGCCTGCGAGGCGCGCCGTGTCGGGCGCACACTCGTCAGGCGCGGACGCTACGAGGCCAGGGACGGAGGCGGCCCGTTGCCGAACGGGAGGAGATGCGCGTCGCGCGAGTCGAGCTGGAGCCCCGTATCGCGGATTGCGACCGGCGCGACGCGGAACTGCAGCGCGTCGGGGAGGCGAATGCCCTGGGCACCGAGGGCGATCGACGGCGCGACGCAGCAATGACCGACGCAGGTGCAGGGGGCGCCTGCGCTTCCCTCCTCGGCCGGCCCTTTCGATTCAGAATGCGCCGAGGGTGCGACTCCGTGCCCGGCGTGGGCGTCGTGCGCCGCATGCGCCGCATGCGCGTCGCGCGGCTGGTGCCCGCCCGCCGCAGCAGCCGACGCGCGCCGCCCTCCATCGTGGTCCCCCGTCGAACAACAACGGAAGGCCCCCCCGACGGATGGCGCTCCGACGAGGAAGAGGAAGAGGAGCCCAGTCCTCAGCAGGCGCGACGCGAACAGACGGCGGAAATCACGCATCCTGATGGCGATGATTGCCGGCAGTGGGCCGCCCCGTCAAGGGAGCTTCCCCCGGCGCGGCGCGAGGGGAATGGTGGGGGCGCCTTTGGGACGAACCGATCGTTCTGGGACGAGCTAGGCCGACTTGGGACGAGTTTGGGGTCAGCGAATTTGGGGTCAGCGAGTTTGGGGTCAGAGCGAGTTTGGGGTCAGAGTCACCGAGAAATTGGTTCGGTGACTCTGACCCCAATTCTGTGCTGACCCCAATTGGTGCCGATTGGTGCAAGCGGCTGGCAGCTCACATCCCGGGAAATCCGCTCGCCCGCAGCCGGTACGGGGGTTCGAACTTGGGGTCAGAGTCACCGAGAAATTGGTTCGGTGACTCTGACCCCAATTTGGCTGACCCCAACTGGTGCCGATCGGTGCAAGCGGCGGCCCGCTCACATCCTGGGAAATCCGCCCCCCCGCAACCGATACAACAGCACCGCCGCCCGTTTGGTCAGCGGCGCCAGCATGTTGAGGTTCGCGGTCTCCTTGTCGGTGTGATCGTCCCACCCGGCCAGGCCGATCCCGTCGATGGCCGAGGCGACGAACGGGGCGACAAAGGAAACGTCGGCGGCGCCGGCCTTCGAGGGGTCGACGGCCACCACCGCGCCAAACCCCAGGTCGCGGCTCCCCTGGTCGTAGCGCGACAGCAGCGCCTTGTTCCCCTCCGACGGCGCCATCGGCGGATACCCGTCCTCGAAGATGATGGTCGACGAGGTCCCCGGCAGCGGCCGCCCCACGATCTCCTGCATCACACGCTTCGCCTCCGCCAGCTGCTCGGGGGAGATGGTGCGGATGTCGCCGCTCACCTGCATCGACTTGGCGACAACATTGGTCTTGCCAGCCGCCGCACCGTCGGTGCGCGTGCTGTCGAGCGTCACCGCCGTTCCGCCTAACGCCACGCCGGGGTTGAAAGTCAGGTATTGCTGCGAGGCGAGGCGCTCGCGGAAGGCGTTGAGCACGCGCGCCGATTCGTAGATGGCGCCGAAGCCGACCTCGTCACGGAAGATCTGCGACGAGTGCGCCGGATTCCCGGTCGACGTGAGCACCCACCCACCGGCGCTGCGGCGCGCGATGACGGCGGTCTTCGGGTCGCCCGAGCCGTCCTCGAAGCCGAGGGCATACTGCGTGGTCTTCGCGATGTCGCGGATGTCGCGACGCGCCAGCTCCTGCGGCGATCCCTCCTTCTCCTCGTCGCCATGCATGATGACGGTGATGTGCATGTCCTTGAGCGCCCCGGTAGCCCTGAGCGCCTTGAGGGCGTAGACGATGATCACGTCGCCCCCTTTCATGTCGATGATCCCCGGGCCGCGCGCGGTGCTGTCGGTCAGGCGCTCGAACTTCTGGAACGGGTGCGACGGCTCGAACACGGTGTCGAGGTGCCCGATGAGCAGGATGTGCGGGCCACTTCCCTCATGCTCGGCGATGAGATGGCCGGCGCGCTGGAACGGTGCGCCATCGACCCACCGCGTGGTGAAGCCAAGGGCATCGAACTCCTTGCGCATCACGTCGCCCACTGCGCGCACGCCGGCAAGGTTCATCGTCCCACTGTTGATGTTGACGATGCGCTCGAGGAGGGCAAGCGCCTCGCCGTTGCGCGCGTCGACGGCGCGCGCGATGGCCTGCTCGGCGGGGGCGAGCGACTGGGCGCCGGCGTTAGGCGCGACGGCGCACCACAACAGGGCGGCCGTACCGAGGACGCAACGTACGCGAGGCAAGGCGCGGGGCAGGGCGCGAGCGATCGACATCGGCTGAGTCAGGGCTACTTGTGTGAAGACTTCACGTGCACCAGCCACCAGTATACCGGAATACCCGTCATCGCGAGCGCGGTCCCGATCAACGTCTCCAGCGCTCGCGCGGCGACCGCGCTCACCAGGAAGGCAACCATCACCACGATGTACACCACCGGCGTGAATGGGTAACCGGGAGTGCGATAACCGCTCGATTCGGGATAGCGCCGGCGTAACCGGAAGATTGCCGCGACCATCAGGATGTTCATCGCCTGGAACGGGACGACGAAGAAGTTCACCAGGCGCGAGAAGGAACCGAAGAAGAGGAGCGCGGCGATCGACGTCGCGGCGGTGAAGAGGATGGCGATGTTGGGCGTCGCGGTGCGCGAGGCGACGCGCCCCATCCTCGCGAAGAACCAGCGCAGCGCCCCGCGCGACTCCGCGGCGTGCGCCTCGGCCATGGTATAGAAGAGGCGCGGGAGGGTCATGACCAAACCGCCGAGTGCGCCAAAGATGGACACCATCATCAGGACATCGAGCCAGGGGCCGCCGCGCGAGCCGTAGGCGGCGGTGGCCACGGTGGAGGCGATCGTCGCTGGCGCTGCACGCATCTGGGCGAGCGGGATGACCCGCAGGAACGCCACGTTGACCGCGAGATAGAGCAACGTGAGCGCCCCGACGCCGATCGCCATCCCGAGCGGGAGGTCGCGCCCCGGGCGGCGCACCTCGCCCGCGACGTGCGAGACGTCGATCCATCCATCGTACGTGAAGAGGACGGCGGCGACACCGAGCCCGACGAAGCGGAAGAAGGCGAGCGGGCCGCTCCCGTCAGGCGCAGCGGTCGGTGCGCTCACCGACGCACCAGTTGGCGCCGCCAGGAACAACGCGCCGGCGATGAGGGCGACGATACCGGCCACCTTCACTGTCGTCACGTGCACCTGCACGCGCCCGCCCCAGTTCACTCCCGCCAGATTGATGGCTGCGAAGAAGGCGATGGCCGCCGCGCCCCACCACACCGGTGCGATCTCGATCGACGAGCCCACCACGCGCTGCATGAACTCGCCGAAGGCAATCGCGATCCCCGCCACCGATCCCGGTCCGCTCACCCACAGCTCCATCCACACCAGCACAAAGCCCCACAGCGGTGAGTACCCCTCGCGCAGTACGTGATACGTCGCCCCCGCGTGCGGGAGGAGGCGGCACAACTCGGCGAGCGTGAGCGCGCCGCACAACGTGATGAGCCCGCACAACGCCCAGATGAAGTGCACCTGCCACGGATGCTGCGCCACCGCCGCCAGCTCTCCCGGCGTGAAGAAGACGCCGGAGCCGAGCATGTTGCCGGCGACGAGGGCGACAACTGCGGCGAGGCCGAGCTGGCGCTTGAGGGCGCCGTCGTTGCGGCTGGCGCGTCGCTCGTCGCGGCTGCCTGACGAGTCGCTCACGCGTCCGGCGCCGACGAGCCGCCAGGGAGGGCTCGCACGGCCTGCACCAATTGCGTCACGTGCGATTGCACCACGCGATCGCTGTGATGCGGTCCGCTGCGCAACGACGTCCCGACTATCGCGCCATCGGCATGCGGCATCAGCACCGACGCGTTCTCCGGCGTGAGCCCGCTCCCGATGAGGACGGGGAGCGAAGTGGCGCGTGCCGCGCGCAGGTCGTCCGGGTCGGGGCCGATCCCCGTCTCTGCACCGCTGATGATCACCGCGTCACTCCCCGCCGCCGCCGCCTCGCGCGCGGACTGCGCCAGCGGCTTGGGGCCATCGAGCATCGTCGTGTACTTCACCTGCAGGTCGGTGTACAGCTGCACGTGCTCGGCCCGGATGGCTTGGCGATAGGCGAGAATCGCCTCCGGTTCGGGCTCGAAGGGGCCGAGCTTGGTCATCACGCGGTCGACAAAGAAGTCGATGCGTATGAACTGCGCCCCGGTCATCGCGGCAATGGCGAGCGAGGCGCGCCAGTCATTGAGCAGTACCTCCACGCCGATGGGGATCTTCGCGTGCGCAACGACCTCGCGCGTCACGCGCGTCATTGCGGCGTGAACCTCGGCCCCCCCAACCATCGTGTGCGGCTGGTCGAAGTCGTTCTCCACGAGTGCACCGTCGGCGCCGCCGGCCTCGAGTCGTTCCAGGTCGCTGAGCGCCGCGGCGATCACGGCGTGTATCGACGTGAAGGCCGGGTATCCCGGCATTGGCGGGAGCGCAATCATCCCGATCACCGGGCGCGCCATGGGGAAAAGCGTGCGAAAGCGGCTCACAGCCTAACGCTCATCGGCAAAGGCTCCCAGGTGTCGGATGACGCGCGCCGCACGCGCCGCGCCGGCGCGCATGGCGGCGGGGATGTCGCGGTCCTTCGCGTACGCCACGGAGAAGGCGGCCTGATAGGCGTCGCCGCAACCCGTGCTGTCGATGCACTCCGCCGCCGGCACCCGCACCGCTGAGGTGAAGGTCATCGCCCCGTTCACCAGCGCCGTGCTCCCGCTTGCCCCGTGCGTGACGACGAGGACGCTACGGCGCCCACGACTGAGCGGCAAGAGCTGCTCGACGTCATCCATGGATGCGCTGAGGAAAAGGATGTCGAGGTCGTCCATGAGCGCATCGAGCGCCCCATGCGCATCTCCCAGGTCGGCGCCGTCGAGCAGGTCGGCCACACGGAGCGCGCTCACGTCGCGCAAGGCATGCACCGGTGCAACGAGTGGAAGGACCTGCCTGAAGTACGGGACGGCGATGATGTCGGCGGAGCGCAGCATCGCCATCGCTGCGTCGTCGAGCCGGAAGTCGGCGAGCACGCCCTCGTCGTACCCCCCAGGGAAGATCCGCTCTCCGCCAGCCACAAGCCGTATATCCTGCGACGCCGTTCGCCCCGGGCGCGCCGCCACGTGCGTGGCGTCGACGCCTTCACGCGCCAGCGCCGCGCGCACCCGAGCACCCGCATCATCGTCTCCGGTGCAGCTGACGAGCGACGCGCTGGCAGCGCCGGCGCGCAACGCATGCACGGCGAAATTGAGCGATATCCCGCCCACGCGCTCCGTGCCCCGCTCGACGTAGCGGTCGATGGTGCATTCGCCGACGGCGGCGACGCGCATGACGCGGGGAGCGGTTCGGTGAAGGGAGGAGGCGCGACACCAACCCTGCGCGCCGACGACGACAACCTACCGCGTAACTCCGCCGACGGCGAGGCACTCCCGAAGGTGCTCCCGAGGGCGCTCCCGAACGCACTCCCCCAAACGACACGATCCCCGGAAGCCGCATCGGCTTCCGGGGATCGCTGCTGACGGGATCGGCGTTGCCGCGCGCTGCTACGGCGTCGTCGCGGTGCAGCCGGTGAACGCGGGGTTGTTGCGCTCGGCCTGCGCCGGGATCAGCACGAGGTCGTTGCCATAGGCGCCCCCCTTGAAGTACGGCCCATTGGGGTACACCGAGGTTGCAGCGCGCTTGTAGTCCTTCACCAGGCGCCGCATGTCGCCCAACCGATGTGCCGTTCCCCAGAACCAGAAGGCGCGTTCGCGGAACAGGAGGTCTTCACGAGCGGTGGTCGACCCCGGATCGGTGAGCGGCGTCAGCGCGGCGAGCGTCCCCCGCGCGTCGTTCACCTTGGCCAGCCACCCGGTGGCGTCGCCCGCCTTGAGCAGCGCCTCCGCCTCGATGAGCCGCGCCTCCACCCCCGTGGCCAGCGGCACGGACGCGTTAGCGGTGGCGAAGACCGTCTGCGTGAAGTGGATCGCGCCATCCTGGCCCGCACGCGGCGTCGGTGTCCCGGCGGCGTTGCGGATCACGGTGACGCGCGGGTCGCGCGCCGAGATGTAGTCCATCCCCACGCCACCCTCCTTGTCGGCGGGTGCGTAGTTGAGCGTCCCGTTCATCCAGTCGTAGATCGCGTTCACGACCGACGTGGACGAGTACGACACGTTGAACACGAAGTTGCTCGGCACGCTCGCCACCGCGGTCGCAGCCTCGCTGTAGCGCGCGAGGTCGGTGAGCACGCGGCCTCGCCCCACCGCGACGAGGTTCCGGAACGGCTGGTCGGCGGTGGTGGTTCCCAGCGTCGTTGCCGCTGTGTCGAAATAGGCGACGGCGCGCGCGAACATCTGCGCGGTGGTGAGGATGTCGGTCTGCGGATCGAGGTCGTTGGCGTTGGCGACCGGGATCCCGCTGCAGTAATTCTCGCCGAGAATGACATAGGCGAAGCCCTGCAGCGCGTACAGGTGCCCCACCTGCGTCGCCTTGGTCGCCTTCTCGGTGGCCGTCCCCTCGGGGGCGAACTCCTTCAACGACTTGATGGCGCGGATGGTCTGCGTGGTCGACTGTCCCACGAAGGCCCACGTGGTGCTGAGCGGTTGCACCGCTTCGTTCTGTGCGCGGCTGTCGAGGTGTTCGGTTCCACCGCGCGCGGACTCGATTTCGTCGGTGAGCATGCCGCTGGTGATGTTGACGCCGTGGAACGACCCGCCGTAGTCGCCGCCATAGAAGGCGGCGAAATTGCCGATCGCCGAGGCGCGCAGCGCGGCCGCGCCCACGGCGCTGGCCGCCTTGTCGGGAGTGATCTGGTCCGGGGTCTGCACGTCGAGCATGCTCGAGGTGCTGCACGCGGCGCTGGTCCATGCGAGGGCTGCGGCCGCGAGCACCGTGGAGAGTGATCTATTGGTCATCGGTTGGCTCATTCGGTTGGCTCATGTCGATGAGGATGCACCGGGCAACGCGTCAGAACTGGATGTTGACGCGGGAGATGAAGTAGCGAAGCGGCGGTTGGGCCGTGAGTTCGCTGTTGCCTCCACCGGTGTTGGCGACGGAGTTGTTCGACTCCGGGTCGATGCCCGGGTACTTGCTCCACGGATAGCCCAGGTTGCGGGCCGCGACGTTGATGGACACGGAGCGTGAGCGCAGCCAGCGCGCCGCCAGGTTGGCCGGCAGCGTGTAGTTTGCCGAAATCTCGCGCAGCTTCATGAAGTCGTTACGGACGTAGTAGCCCCAGACGGTGCGCTTGCTGGAGCTGTTGGCCGCCGTGGCCGCCGCCTGGTCGGCGAGTGACGCCTTGGGGTCATTGACGGCCTGGCAGTTGCCGCTCGACTGGCAGCGCCACTCCTCGTACTGCCACCGCTTGTAGAAGTCGCCGCGGTAATCCATGAGCACCGACAGTTGCAACGCGCGATTGAGGAAGCCCAGCGTGGTGCTGAGCCCCGCCTCGCGCTGAGGCAGCGAAGAGCCCTTGTAGGCCAGGGCCGACGACACGACGATCTCGTTGTCGCCAATGAGTCCGTCGCCATTGGCATCGGCGAACGACTCGATCTTGCGGTCCCACAGGCCAAAGAGCGGATAGCCGACCTCATTGCGCGCACCGGGCGTCGTGGGCAGCGGGACACTCCCGGCATCGACGAGCTTGTTCTTGAGGAGCGAGCCGTTGGCGTGGAGGTCGAGCGAGAAGGCGCGGCTGCGCAGCACCGCCACATCGACGGTCAGTTCGGTGCCGCGATTCTCGACCGCGGCCAGATTCTGCCACTGCGTCGGCGAGCCCGACCCGATCGCCGTGCCGTACGACGGCGGGAGCGGGCGATTGTACAGCGCGTCGCGCGACAGCTTGCGGAACATCGTCGCCTCGACGTTGATGCGTCCATCGAGGAAGCCGACGTCGAATCCGCCTTCGACTTCGGTGGTGACTTCGGGTTTCAGGTCCTGGTTGCCGATGGAGGCGAGGCGTAGCCCAGGCTCATCGGCCGACGTCCCGGTCGGGAAGGCGGCGGCACCAAGGAACTGAAGCGCGGCGATGGTGCTCGGCTGCACGCCGGCCTTGCCGTACGCGGTGCGCAGGCGCAGGCGATCGACGCCGGGGAGCTTCGGGAACCACGCTTCGTCGGAGATGACGTACGAGACCGCGGCGCGCGGATAGATCGTGCGCTTGGCCTCGCGCCCGAAGGCGGAGGTCTGGTCGGTGCGCATGGCCCCGGTCAGGAAGAGGCGATCGCGCCACGACACCGCTTCTTCGATGAAGGCGCCGTAAGTGGCTTCCTCGGAGGTGAACTCCCACGACTCGCGCTGCCGCGCCGAGTTTGGGGTGGATGCACCTGGCGGGAGGCCATAGCCGCGTCCCTGCGACTGGTACAGCGCGTCGAAGAAGCGCTGCGCGCCCACTGACGTGCGCAGCGAGATCTGGTTGGTGAAGTCCTTCGTCGCCGTCGCGCCCACGTCGAGCGTGTAGCGCGAGTTGTTCGAGCGGTCGTAGTCCTTTCCCCCTTCGTTGGAGATGGGGCCCCACGACACGCCGACCTGCGGCCCCTGTCCCCTGAGTTGCTGGCGATAGCCGAACGAGTTGGTCTGGTCGAGCCCGACGACGGCGCGGGCGGTGAGCCAGCTGTACGGTTGCCAGTTGAGCGCGCTGCTCGCCGTGAAGCGATCGTCGCGCAGCTTGCCCTCGACGCCAAAGACGTCGCCGACGAACTCGCGCTGCAGGCCGTTGGTGGCGTTCTTGAAGCCGGGCCCCGTCATGTACTGGAACGTCATCCCGGCAAAGAACGTCCCCTCGAAGGCGTTGTAGAGGTCGCGCCTGATGTAGCCCGAGTTGACGTCGAGCGTGAGGTTGGGACGGATGCTGATCGAGAAGTTCCCGCGCATCGCGGCCATCGTCAGCTCATTGGGATTGATCTCCCGGTCGGTCGGGCGCGAGCCGCGGAGCGTGGTGATGCGATTGATCTCGTAGTCGGGCATCGTGTACGGGCCCACTTCGTTCTGGTACTCGCCCGAGAGGAAGTAGCGCAGTTGGTCGCTCCCTCCCGACACCTGCAACCCCGTGGTGTAGCGCGGTTGCGTCTGGAAGGGATCGGTCTCGGCCGCGGTCCACGGGTTGTAGCTCGTCACCGAGTCGACGACGCACGCCTTGCGGGCGGCCGCGAAGACCTTGCACTGCACCGGGCCACCCACGCGCTGGCCGGCTGCGTTGAGGTTGGTCCCCCATCCCTGGTAGTTGGAGGTGAAGCTCGCCGGCTGCGACACGGCGCCCCCCTCCGCGAAGATCGTCCACTTTGGTGCGCCGACCGTGCCACGCTTGGTGCGAATGACAATGACGCCGTTGGCGGCGGCCGTTCCGTAGAGCGCCGCAGCCGACGGTCCCTTGATGACGTCGAGTGATTCGATCTCGTCCGGATTCAGGGTGCCCAGGCGGTTGACGCGAATCGAGCTGAAGTTGCTGGCCGCCGGTGAGTTGTCGAAGCGGATACCGTCGATGATGATGAGCGGCTCGTTGGTGAGCGAGAGCGAGGAGGCACCGCGAATGCGGATCGAGCTCGAGGCACCGGTCTGCCCCGTCCCCTGGATGACCTGCAGCCCGGCGGTGCGCGCCTGCAGCAGCTCGTTGACGTTTGTGATGGGCGCCTTGCCGAGGAGTGAGTCGGCGTTGACGGTTGCCACGACGTTGCCGAACGACTTCTTCTCGACGTCGCCGGTGGCGGTGGTGATGACCTCGGCGAGCTGCGTGGCCGCGCGCGTGAGCGCGATGTCGGCCGTGACCTCGCCACCCGCGGGCACCACGACCTGCTGCGTGACGCTGGTGTACCCGATGCGCCGCACGCGCAGCGTGACGGTTCCGGCAGCAACGCCGGAGACCACGTACTGCCCTGTGGCGCCGGTGGCGGCTCCCAGGGTGGTGCCCACCACTTGTACCTGCGCGGCCGGGAGCGCCGACTTGTCGTCGGCGTCGGTGATGCGGCCGCGTATGCGTCCGGTCTGTTGCGCCGTGAGCGGCCCTGCCATTGTCGCGATCGCCATCGCGACGAGTGCCGCCAGATGCCACGATGCGCGTCTTGCTGAGACGTACCGCTGCATGCCTCCCTCCGGTGTGGTCCCGCGATCCTGGTTGTGAGCGATCCCCTGTGGGGGCAGGTGCGTGGCGATTATGGATCGGCGGTCACCGGCTGTCTAGCGTGGAATACCGGGCACGACTGGCGGTGCACCCTGCACAAGGTAGCTTGGGCTTCCATCGCCTTCACGCACGAGGAACCTGCATGCGCCTTCGGTTGATCGGCCTCACGCTCAGCTCGGCTGCGCTCGCCACGTCTGGTACCGCGCAAACGTTTTCACTCGATCACTTCGCGAACATCGCGCGCGTCTCCGACTTGCGCCTGGCGCCCGCGAGCGATCGCGCGGTCTTCGTCGTCGCCTGGCCCAACTACGAATCGAACGCCTTCGAGTCCGAGATCGTCGAGGTCGACCTGCGAACGCGGGTGCAACGCACGCTGACGCAGCGCAAGACGGCATCGTCGCCACGCTGGTCGCCGGACGGGGACCGCCTGGCTTTCCTCGCGGCCGTCGAGGGGAAGACACAACTGTTCGTGCTCCCCACGCGCGGCGGCGAAGCGGTGCAGGTCACGCGATCGCCCACGGGCGTCGGGAGTTTCGCCTGGCGACCGGACGGTCTGGGCTTCGCCTTCACCGCGGCTCCGTCACCGGCGTCGCGCGGCCGTTGGGACGACGCGTTCGAGGTGAATGGGAACGATTACCTCACCCTGGCCGCGCCGCGCACCGTCCATCTCTGGACGATTGCTGCCGACGGCGGAGCTGCAACGCGCGTGGCCGAGGGGGAGTGGTCGATCCCCTCCCTCTTTGCCACCGTGAGCTGGTCGGCCGATGGAAAGAAGCTGTACTTCACGCGACAGGAGTCACCGGGGACGCGCGAGTGGGAGCGGCGCGAGCTCTCCGTGGTCGACATCGCCACGGGGCGCATCACGCCGGTACCCGGTCTCGAGGACAAGCGCTGCGGCGCCGGCTGGCCGTCGCCCGATGGCAGCCGCCTGCTCGTCTCCTGCCCCGTCGACGGGCACGTGAAGAACCAGAGTGAACTCGCCGTCCTTTCATTGGATGGGGGGGTGTTCACGCGATTGACCGCTTCGCTCGATCGCAACTTCTCGCGCGGCACATGGCGCGGCGATTCGCGTGCCGTCATTGCCGCCGCTCCGGACGGTACGGCGAGCGGTGTCTGGGAGCTGCCGCTGGGCGGCGCGCCGCGCCGTATCGATGTGGGACGCGTGGGCGTGAATGATCTCGACCTCACCGCCGACGGGTCGCTGGTCTTCATCGGAAGCGAGGCGCTGCGTCCGCCGGAACTCTACCTGCTGCGCGCCGGTGCCAGCGTCCCGGAGCGCCTCACGAACATCCACGCGACCGTGGCCGCCTTGACGTTAGGCAAGGTGGAGGCCATGACATGGAAGAGCGACGACGGGCTCCCGCTCTCGGGAATCCTCACCTTCCCGCCCGACTTCGACCCATCGCGCCGCTACCCGCTGCTGCTCAACATCCACGGCGGTCCGTGGGGTTCCTCGCGCGAGGTCTTCGCGGCGCGCAACCAGCTCCTCGCCGGCAAGGGGTTCGTCGTCTTCGAGCCGAACTACCGCGGGAGTGACAACATGGGGAATGCGCTCTACTCGGCGGTCTATCGCGACCATGGCGCCGGCCCCGGGCGCGACGTGATGGCGGGGCTCGCCATCCTGAAGAAGCGCGCCTGGGTCGACACGACGCGCATCGGCGTCTCCGGCTGGTCGTACGGCGGCTACATGACTACGTGGCTCATTGGCCACTACACGGGATGGAAGGCGGCGATGGCCGGCGCCGCGGTCATCGATCTCGTCGACGACTACAACCTCAACGACCTGAGCCTCTATATCCGCGCCTACGGCGAGACGCTGTCCTTCCCCAAGGATCTCGCGCTCATGAAGGAGCAGTCGCCGATGACGTACGTCGACAACATGCGCACGCCGCTCCTTCTTCTCTCCAACACGGGCGACGTGCGCGTACCCGTGACGCAGTCGTACAAGCTCTACAACGCCCTCAAGGAGCGCGGGCGCGAGGTGCGCATGAAGCTGTGGCCGGTGGCCGGGCACTTCCCCGCCGACCCCTGGCGCGCCCGCGACATCGACCGCGAGTGGGCCGAGTTCTTCGTGCAACGCCTCAAGTAGGCGTCCCACGGGCGTTAGGCGTTGTCAGGCGTTCGTCAGGCGGTATTCACGTGGTCGGTGGCGTCGCCTCCTTCTTCACCACCACCCCGCCCTTGATCACCACCTTGACCCGCTCGAGTTCCGACACGTCCTTGAGCGGGTCGCCCTTCACGGCGATGAGGTCGGCCCAGGCGCCAGGCTTGAGGACGCCGACCTTTCCCGGCGTGCCTAACAAGTCGGCGGCGTTCACCGTCGCCGCCTGGATGGCCTGCATCGGCGTCATCCCCCACTCCACCATCTTCGCGAACTGCTTCCCGTTCATCCCGTGCGGGTAGACGCCGGCGTCGGTCCCGTACGCCATTTTCACCCCGCCCTGCACCGCCTTGCGAAAGTTCTCGCGCTGCGTGCGCCCAACCATCCGCTCCTTGTCGAGGATCTTCTGCGGATAGCCAAGCTTCTGGTATTCGCTCAGGATCCAGTCGTCGTTGTAGACATCCATCACGAGGTAGGTCCCCTTCTCCTTCGCCAGGCGGATCCCCTCGTCGTCGATGAACGACGCGTGCTCGACGGATGCCACGCCGGCGCGAATGGCGCGCTTGATCCCCTCGGCGCCGTGGGCGTGCGCCATCACGCGCTTTCCCCACATCGACGCCTCGTCGACCACCGCTTTCATCTCCGCCTGCGAGTACTGCGGCGCCCCGACCGACTCCTCTTCGCTCAGGACGCCGGCGGTGGCGATGAGCTTGACCTGATCGGCGCCCATCTTCACTTCCTGGCGAATGAGCTTGCGGATCTCGGCTTCGCCGTCGGCGATCCCCGACATCCCTCCCATCTTCAGGTAGGGGGAGAAGCCGCTCATGTCGCCGTGTCCGCCGGTGGCACCAACGGTGAGCGTGGCGGCGTGGATGCGCGGCCCCGGGATCTCGCCGCGATTGATCGCGTTGCGCAGGGCAATGTCGATGAGTTCCGCGGCGCCGGCATCGCGGATCGTGGTAAAGCCGGCGTCGAGCGTGCGCCTGGCGTAGACGTGCGCCGTCACCGCCGCATCGATCGGCGAACGGCGGAACATGTCGTCGTAGTAGTTCTCGCTGGGCTGCGACGTCACGTGCGTGTGCATGTCGAGGAGGCCAGGGAGGATCGTCTGGTTCCCCAGGTCGACGACCGCCGTGCCCGCGGGAATGGCCAGCGCGCTCCCCACGGCGGTCACCGTGTCCCCCTCGATGAGGATGACGGGATTGGCCACGACCGTCCCCTTCTCGGGATCGATCATGCGCGCGGCCTTCACGGCCAGGCGCCGCGGCGGCTGCGACTTCGCCGCGGCTTGCGCCGCCGCGAGCTGCAACGGCAGGGCGAGGGCGAGCAGCGGCGCCAGCCGCGAACGAAGCAGGGAGGCCACGAGCAAGCCGCGTGCAGTCATGCGCATACCACGTCCTGAAGAAGGCAACGGAAGATCGAAGGTTAGCGCGAGCCGGCCCCGGCGGGGGTCGCATCGTGCGTCATCCACCACTGCCTGGGGAGCGGGCGCTGGCGCGGCCAGACCTCGGCCAGCGAGTCGCCGTCGTACAGTCGCCCGTTCTTCATCACGTAGCGGATGGTGTTGGTGTTCCTGATGTCATCGAGCGGGTTGCCATCGAGCACGAGGAGGTCGGCGAGCTTCCCGCTCTCCAGCGACCCCAGGTGCTGCTGCAGCCCGATCGACTCGGCGCCATAGATCGTCGCCACGCGCAGGACGTCCATCGCCTTCATCCCGCCGCTGGCGATGCTCCACAGCTCCCAGTGCACGCCGAGGCCTTGCAGCTGACCGTGCCCGCCGAGCCCGACGCGTCCCCCGGCCTCGACGAGCTTCCTGGCCTGTTCGGCGAAGAGCTTGAACGAGTATTCGCTGTCGCGGAACCACTGCGGGCGCCGCAGGCCGCGGCGTTCGAGCTCGGAGAACGGGGTGAAGCGGGTGAGCTTGGCGTCGGCGAGGATGTCGTAGTGCTCGTACCACCAGTTCTCCGCCCACGGGCCGCCGTACTCCACCAGGAGCGTGGGGGTCCACGTCGTCCCGCTGCGGGCAAAGAGCTGCAACGCATCCTTGTAGAGGGGGGCGATGGGGAGCGTGTGCTCGATCCCGGCGTAGCCGTCCATCGCCTCGGTCATGTTCTTCTTGAAGTCGAGCCCACCTTCCAGCGTCGGCGTGATCTTCTGCTCGCGCGCCGCCATGGCGATCCATTGCCGCTGGCGGCGGTCGCCGGCCTGGTACTGCTTGATTGTCTCGGTGAGGTAGAACTCCGAGTAGCGCGTCATCACCTCGCGTGCGTCGTCGGCGCTGGCGACGTTGTCGTAGGCGAATATCCCGGGGCCGGTGGCGTAGATGCGCGGGCCGATGATCTGTCCCACCTCGACCGCATCGCCGTAGGTGACCACGTCCGACTGCGACGTCTGCGGATCGCGCGTGGTGGTGACGCCGTAGGCGAGGTTGACCGTGTACATGTACGGTTGCGGCGAGTGGACGCCCCACTGCGGCCACATGTGGGCGTGCACGTCGACCAACCCGGGCATGATCGTCTTCCCGGCGACGTCGATCGTGCGCGCGCCGGCGGGGATCGTCACCGAACCCTGGGCACCGATGGCGGCAATTCGGTTGTTGGTGATGACGACGTCGCCGCGGGCGATGACCTCATCGCCGCGCATCGTGATGAGGCGCGCCCCGCGGAGGACGACCGTACCTGACGGGCGATCCTTGGGCGCGGTGATGACGATGTCGGTGCGCGCGGGTTCATACAGCGGCTTGACGGCGGCGGTGGCGCCGCGTGCGTCCGGGCGCCCTTCGGGGCGTGGTGGCGCCTTGGCCGCCGAGTCGGCGGCGAGCGAGTCGGCGCGCGCGAGGTCATACTGGAAGAAGGTCTTGCCTAACGAATAGAAGATGCCGCGGGAGTCACCGGTCCAGCCGGCGAACTCGCCGCCCAGGCGCGACAGGCGGCGGAAGGGGAGCGCGCCCCCCGCCGGCTGCTGCACCGAGACGGTCGGCGTGGCGCCGCCGGTCATGGGGAGCGGGACGACGAAGAGCTTGTTGTCGACCACGGCGAGGGCGCGCATCCCGTCGGGGGATGGAATGAGGTCTTGCGCCTGTCGGGGCTGCGCGTTGGGTCCGCCGCCGGGGGCGGCGAAGCCGGTCACCTTGAGGTGTGCGCGCCGGTCGGTGCCGTCCCAGCGCATCGAGACGAGTCCATCGCTCGCCTCATAGATCCAGATGCGCGAGGAATCGCGCGTGAAGGCCGGGCGATTGGCGTTGGTGAGCGTCGTGATGTAGGTCGCGGCCCCACCGGTGGCCGGGATCCAGACCAGGTCGGTGATCACCAGCTTGGGGTTGATCTCGTCGTTGACGATCGCGCGTTGCGTGCGGGGCGCGCGTGCGGCGACGAGGCGCGCACCGTTGGGTGCATACATCAGGTCGTCGTAGTACGCCGTCTGCGTGGTGAGCTTCTCCGGCCGGCCGCCGTCAGGCGCAACGCGCCAGATATCGCCGCCGTCCTCGGTCCACGTCACGTAGGCGATGTACTTCCCGTCGGGCGACCAGGTGGGCGAGTGCTCGCCGTCGGTGGAAGTGGTCAGGCGCCGCGGCTTGCCGTTGGGGAGATCCATGATCCACAACCGGTCGAGCGCCGAGAAGGCGAGTCGCTTCCCGTCGGGCGAAGGGCGCGCGCCGCGGACCTGGCGCACGGTGAGCACGGAGTCGTCCAACGGATACTCGAAGCGCACCAGTTCGCCGATCATCTGGTTCACTTCGGCGGTGAACGGGATGTTTGCCTGCTGGCCGCTGGCGACGTCGAGACGCCAGAGCTTTCCGTGGTGGGCGAGGACGATCCCCTTCGAATCGGGGGTCCACGAGTAGCCGGGGAGGAGGTCGCGCGAGCCGCGCGATTCGATATCGTCGCGCTGGATATCGTGGGCCAGCCAGCGTTCGTCGCCGGTGGCGAGGTCGCGGAGCTTGAGTCCGGTCACCGCCATCTGCCGCGAGGCGTAGGCGAGCCACTTTCCGTCGGGGCTCACAGCGGGGCGGAAGCCGGTGCCGAGGTTGAGCGTGCGCGTGGCGACGCGTCCCGTCTCGCGGTCGTACATCACGACCTGCGTGGAGCCCATCATCTGGTTGTAGCCGGCGGGGCCGGTGCGGGCGCTGGCGTAGATGTAGCGTCCGTCGGGCGCAACGGCGGCGCCCATGAAGTTGGCCGGGGCCGTGCCGCCGCCGGGGCCGCCGCCGGTGGCCGG
The DNA here is from genome assembly GCA_020852815.1 of Gemmatimonadaceae bacterium. Taxonomy (NCBI): domain Bacteria; kingdom Pseudomonadati; phylum Gemmatimonadota; class Gemmatimonadia; order Gemmatimonadales; family Gemmatimonadaceae; species Gemmatimonadaceae bacterium. The sequence goes on from JADZAN010000015.1 coordinate 215,970, forward strand.
TGGCGTCTGCCCCGTCAGCCGCAATCCGCTCCCGCCGTCCTTGTGATACAGCCAGAGGTCGTTGCTGCGCGAGACGACGATGTACGCCCCGTCGGGCGTCCAGTCGGGAGAGACGTACGCCATCCCCGTCCCCCGCGTGAGCGCCCGAAGGTTCTTTCCGTCGGGGTCGATGAGGTAGAGGTTCTCGCTCCCCGAGCGATCGCTGACGAAGACGATCGCGCGCCCATCCGGCGACCAGCGCGGCTGCCCGTCGAAGCCGGAGCCACTCGTTATGCGCGTCGCCGCGCCGCCGCCGGCCGGGAGCGTATAGAGATCGCCCAGGAGATCGAGAACGATCGTCCGCCCGTCGGGCGAGAGGTCGAGCGAGAGCCAAGTCCCTTCGTCGGTGGTGAAGGAGAGTGGGCGAGTGGGAATGAGCGGAAGGTCCGACTCGGGGGCGGTGCGGCGCGTGGAGTCGGGGGCGCCCTGTGCGAGGGCGCCGGCGGCGAGCGCCGAGAGCAGCGCGAGGGCAAACGTGGGACGGGCGAAGGCGGGGAGGCGCAGCATGGTCGCTCCTGGGCGGCGGTCGTGTGCAACGCCCGCTGACTTATGCGGCGCTCCGGCGCGCGGCAAGGGGCCTCGCCGCGTTCAAGGCGCGAGAGAGGGAGCGAGCGGGGGCCCACCTTCCCAGCGAAAGCTGGGACCCATTTGCCGCTGCACCGTGCACGACCGGCGGCTCTCGGGCGCGAAAGATCGGTGTCACACGAAGCCGCGAACGCGCAACGGGGGGGAGCGAGCATGCGAGCATCGCGCCCCCACCTTCCCAGCGAAAGCTGGGACCCATTTGCCGGTGCACCGTGCACGACCAGTGGCTCCCGGGCGAGAAAGATCGGTGTCACACGAAGCCGCGAACGCGCAACGGGGGGGGAGCGAGCATGCGAGCATCGCGCCCCCCCTTCCCAGCGAAAGCTGGGACCCATTTGCCGCTGCACCGTGCACGACCAGTGGCTCCCGGGCGGGAAAGATCGGTGTCACACGAAGGCACGAAGCCCCCGCGCCCCTTCCCAGCGAAAGCTGGGACCCATTTGCCGCTGCACCGTGCACGACCAGTGGCTCCCGGCCGAGAAAGATCGGTGTCACACGAAGGCACGAAGCCGCACCCCCCCTTCCCAGCGAAAGCTGGGACCCATTTGCCGGTACGCCGTGCACTGGCGGTGGCTTTCGGGAGAGAAAGCTCGGTCTCCCGCGAAGCCGCAAAGACGCCAAAGGCGGGGGCGCGCAGGCGAGCGGCGCGCTCGCCAGCGCAACGCCCCCCGTCCCAGCGAAAGCTGGGACCCATCTCCCGGCGCGCCGCGCACGAGCGCTCGGCAGCGCGCCCCGCACCCCGCCCATGCTCCGTTAGCTGCAACTCCACCGATGCAGCGCAGCCGCGTGATAGCGGTCGATGAGCCACCGTTGGCCCTCGCGCACGAAGACGATCGTCTCCAGAAAGTCGGCCTGGCAGCGTTTGCCATCGCCACCGGTCGACTCCTCGTGGTTCCTGAGCGTGGTCCAGGCCACGTTGCCGTTGAGGCGCGTGCGGAAGTCGCTGAACGATGCGGTCCACCGGGTTCCCGCCCCTTCCCTGAGGCGGGCGGCCAATTGGGGGCCCGTCAGCGGCAACGTGTCCTCGAGCAGGAGGAAGTCACGCGTGAGCGGGGCGAGGGTTCCCGCGGAGTCGGCGCCCTGCATGGCGACGTACCACCGGTCCAGCACGGCGCGGATCGCCGCCTCGTCGGCGGCTGGATCAGTGGCCGGCGGTGCGTCGGCGCGAATTGCGGCTGGCGCCGCGCCGACGGTCGCTTCGCCCGTGACGCGCGCATCCCCCGCGCCGGGCACGGCACCCGGCCCGCAGGCGGCGACCGCAACGGCGACGGTGGCCGCGAGAAGCACCAACCGGAACGTTGAGCGGCGAAAGACGCCTGTCATGGCACAACCTGTGGTGGAAGGACGCGCACCTCGATGCGCGAGGGGTAGCCCGCACTCCGGTACACGCGCTGCGTCGCCGCACGGAAGTCGCTCGCCTTGGCCTTGTAGATGTCGACGAAGGTCTGCGGGTTCCGGTCGACCAGGGGGAACCAGCTCCCTTGCACCTGCACCACCATGCGGTGTCCCCGGCGGAATGTATGGAAGACGTCGGGCATCTCGAAGTCGAGGCGCGTGACCCGCCCGGGGACGAGCGGCTCGGGCTTGGAGAGCGAGTGGCGGAACTTCGCACGCACCACGTCGCCGCGCACCAACTCCTGGAAGCCGTCAGGATGCACGTCGATGAGCTTCACCACCCAGTCGCCGTCGGTCCCGGTGGTCGTCACGTGGAGCGACGGCTTCACCGGGCCGGCGATGGTGAGGTCTTCCGTCAAGACCTCGCCACGGTATGTCACCACATCGGGGCGCGACTCGGCGAATCGTTGGTCCTTCGCCATGTAGTCGTGGTCCATGTCGGTGCTCGGCGCGCCCGCGAAGGGGACCGGGCGTGCGGGATCGCTGACCCACTGGTCGTAGGACGGCGCTTGCGTTGCGGCTGGCGGCTCCATCGCGATCGTGTTGCCCGCCCCCAGGTACAGCGACCGCGCCCCGCCTTCGCGCGGCGGCCACTGGTCGAAGGTGCGCCACCGATTGGTCCCGGTCTCGAAGACCCACGCCTTGGGATGTGTCCCCATCCCGCTCCCCTTGAGGTGCCCCTCGAAGAACGGCGTGAGGATCTCGCGCTGGTACCGGTCCGAGCTGGGCGCGCCAAACGACAGGTCGCCCACCTTGCTCCCCGAGTCGCGCGCCCACTGACCGTGGTACCACGGGCCGAGGACGACGGCGTTGTCGGTGGCAAGACTCTGCCGCTCGATGGCGAGGTACAGGTGCAACGCGCCGTAGAAGTTGTTGGCGTCGTACCAGCCGCCTACGGTGAGCACCGCCGGCTTCACCCGCTTCACGTGCGGGAGGATGTTGCGCGCCTTCCAGAACGCGTCGTACGTCCCGTGGCGCATCATGTCGCTCCATCCGGGGACGGAGTCCTTGAACCAGCGTTGCTCTGCCGTGGCCAGCGGCCCCATGTCGAGGAAGAAGCGGTAACCGTCGGCCGTCCCGAAGTCGAACGGCTTCCCGCACGACATCGACGTCCCCGCCCCCTTCTTCCCGCACATCGCCATGAAGTTGAAGGTCGAGGCGAGGAGGAAGGCGCCGTTGTGGTGCGTGTCGTCGCCGGCGAACCAGTCCGTTTGAGGGGCCTGCGGCGACACCGCCTTGAGCGCGGGGTGCGCGTCGAGCATCCCGGCAGCCGCAAAGAAGCCGCCGTACGAAATTCCCCACAACCCCACGCGCCCATTGTTGCGCTCGACGTGCGTCACCAGCCAGTCGATGGTGTCGTACGTGTCGGTGCTCTCGTCCACGTCGCGCGCTCCGCGCTTGACCGCCTTGTGCGGCGTCATGTGGACAAAGCGCCCCTCGGACCGGTAGCGCCCGCGCACATCCTGCGTGACAAAGGTGTACCCCAACGCTGCGAAGCCGGGGCCGGGCCCCAGGTAGCGCGCATAGCGCGCCTCGCCATAGGGCTGCGCGCTGTACGGCGTGCGCGTGAGGAGGATGGGATACGACTTCGAGCTGTCGCGCGGCGTGTAGATCGCGGTGAAGAGCCGGACGCCGTCACGCATCGGGATCATCACCTCGCGCTTGGCGTAGTGCGCGCGCAGCCACGCGGTGTCGGGCCAGGCCAGCGATTGCGCCGCGACGGAGGCCAGCGGCAGCACCACCGCCAGCAGCAACACGATGGCCGGGGCACGACGCCGCCGAGTTACGCGCACCATGCCTCTCATCATGCGGCTCATCGTGTGGCTCATCGATCGAAGCGGATACGCTTCATGCGACTGGCGCTCAACTCGAAGCCGGACACGGCGCCGTTCGCGTCGCGCGTGATGCGCACGAAGCCGCTGCCTGACGAGTAGCCGTCTCGGATCACCGGCACCAGCGGCGACTCACCCACGGCGCGCCCCTTGATGAAGAGCGAGTCACCCGACTGGCGAATCGTCCAGGACGACAGCAGCTCGGGGCTGCGATACGTCCCCACGAGCGGCGCGAGTTCTGCCGCACTGGGCTGCCACCGCTCGGCGCGTCGATAGGCAGTAGCGGGGCGGCCGGCGATGGAGAGCCGCGCCTCCTGCCGCGCATCGACAAAGCTCACCTTGATCATCCCCTCCATGCCGATGAACTCGTCGTCGGCAATGCGCGTCAGCGGGATGTTTCGCCCGCTGTACGAGAGGACCGCCGCGCCATCCTTGGCCTCCACGCCCAGCGCCCCCTGCTCCTCCTCCGAGAAGAAGGTCCCGACATACGGTGTGGGGTCGATGTTTGCAGCTGCCGGCGCGACGCCAGGCGCGCGGCGCAGCGGCGTGAACGACTTCCCTTCCCTGAACGACTTGTCGAGCACCACGTCCGCCACCTGCTCGGCGAGCCGCTGGGTGTTGGCGTCGCCCCGGTTGCAGGTGAGCCCGATTGCCACCCCCTGTTCGGGAAAGCGCATGAGCATGGCGCGATAGCCGGCCCACGACCCGCCGTGATGCACTCGGCGCGCGCCGCGATACGTGTCGACGAAGAGCCCGCGCCCGTAGCCATGCGAGGTCCCGTCGTCGAGCGCCCCGACCTCCTGCAGGCGATCCACCAGCGCTCGCCCCCCCACCTTGGCGTCGTAGAAGTTCGCATCCCACCTGGCCAGCTCGATCACGTTGGTGTTCACCGCGCCGTCACCGGCCTGATCCCAGTCGGACATGTCGATGGTGAACCCCTTGTCCGCGGGCTCGTAGGCCGTGGCGCGGTTGGGGACGAGTGCGGTGTGATCGGTGCGGAAGTGCGTGACGTTCATCCCTAACGGCGCAAAGAAGCGCGCCTTGGCGAAATCGCCGAGTGTTTGTCCGGTGACTCGCTTGACGATGACGGAGAGGAGGAAGAAGCCGGAGTTGCTGTAGTCCCACCGCGTCCCCGGGACGAAGTTGGTGTTGCGCTGCGCCAGGATGATGGAGAGCGCGTCGTCGTCGGTGGTGTAGTCCTCGAAGTGGTGTCCGCCGAGGTAGAGGAGTCCGTTGTAGTCGCGCAAGCCGGAGGTATGCCGCAGCATGTGGTCGATCGTGATGACCTTTCCGTAGTTGGGGAGCTCGGGGACGTACTTCCGCACGTCGTCGGTGAGCGAGAGCTTCCCTTCGTTGGCCAGCACGATGATCGAGGCCGCGGCGAACTGCTTCGACGTGGAGCCGATGTCGAAGACGGTGATGGGGGTGATGGGGACCCCGAAGGTGAGGTCGGCCATGCCGTACCCCTTCGCGTACACGACCTTCCCCTTCTGATAGATGCCGACGGCGCAACCGGGGGTGGCGCGCGTGAAGTTCTTGAAGACCGCATCGACTTTGGCGGGGACGATGAGGGGCGCGGCGGACTGGGCGCGGAGCGAGGGTGCGGTCGCGACGATCGCCAGTGGGGCGAGCGCGAGCGCGACGGCACGGGCGTGCGAGCGCATCATGGGAGGGCGGAGTTGGGGCGTTCCGGCAGGTGCAATCCCCGCCGGCGCGGCATCGGGCGCGGCGTGCATAGCATCCCCCCTTCGACACGCCGCGTCAAGGAATGCACGACACGCCACGCGGCCGGCTCGTACCGCGCGTCACACGTTTGGCTCTTCCGAGACGCGCCAGCGCGGCGCAGCTTCGGACGCCGGCTACCCCACCCCGCACGCCTCCACCATGTCAGGCTCTCGCCTCACGCGTCGCGCCGCGAATCTCGTCCTGCTTGCCACATTCGCCATTGCCGGGAGTGGTGTCATGCCCAGCGTCGCGCACGCCCAGCGCCCCGCCGCACGAACGCTCCCGCTGCGGCAGTCGTCGCTGGACCAATCGGCGGCCCGGGACTCGCTGACGCTGGGCGACGTGTCGCAGCTGGACCGGTGGATTGGCGTGGGCGCGCGCGACGCGCGCTGGTCGCCCGACGGGGCGTGGCTCTACTTCCGCTGGCCAGAGCGTCCCACCACGCGCGACAACCCGGACGACGATCCGTGGTGGCGCGTGGACCGTGCGGGGCGCGGCGCCGAGCCGGTCGCCGACTCGCTCGTGTGGCGCATACCGGAGGGGAGCGTGAGTTGGAATCGCGACGCCACGCTGGCGGCATGGACCTGGCGCGGGCGCGTGGTGGTGTGGGACGCCGCGCGCACGGGGGGCGATGCGACGCGCGTAGTCAGCGCCGGCGCGCTCCCGGCGCGCCACGTGCGCATGGTGGCCGGCGAGCGCGCGGTCGACTTCATGATGGGTGAGGACCTGTTCCGCTGGGACGCCGCGCGCGGCTCGGTGCGAAGGCTGACGCAGGCGCTGCACCGCGCGGCCGATGCGCGCACCGAGGGCGGTCGCTGGCTGGCGACGCAGCAGCTGCAACTGTTCGACCTCGTGCGCAAGCAGGCCGACAGCGTGCGTGCCGCCGGCGATCGTGCGCGCCGACTCGACCCCGACGCGCCGCAAGTCATCCCCGTGGAGCCCAACGCGACCATCGAGGACGTGCAGCGCTCACCCGACGGGAGCGCCTTCACGGTGCGGACCATCACGCCGGACCGGACGCGCCAACCCACGCTGTACATGGACTTCGTGACCGCGTCGGGCCACGCCGAGTCGAAGGCGTCGCGCTCCAAGGTCGGCGAGCCGCGCGACGTGATACGGCTGGGGATCGTGCGCGCCGACCGGCGCATCCCGGCCGACAGCGTGCGCGTGCAGTGGCTTGCACTCCCCGAGTCCAAGGGGCGCGCGGTGAACGTGCACGGGCCGTGGTGGAGCCTGGAGGGCAGCCTGGCGGTGATCGAGGTCATCACGCAGGACGATCACGACCTGTGGATCGCCCGCCTGGACGTTGCCACAGGTGCAACGACCGTGGTCGACCACCAGCACGACGACGCCTGGCTTGGCGGGCCGCCGGTGCAGTCCAACTATACGCAGCCGGGGCTCGTGGAATGGCTGCCGGGCGGGCGGCTTGCCTTTGCGAGTGAACGGAGCGGGTGGAGCCATTTGTACCTGGCGGAGGCCGACGGCACCGTGCGTCCGCTCACCAGCGGAGAATGGGAAGTGCGCGCCGCCACCCTGTCGCGCGACCGGTCGACGTGGCTCATTGGCGCCTCGCGCGAGCACCCGTCGGACGATCACCTCTACACCATGCCGGCCACCGGCGGCCCGCTCGCCCGCCTCACGACGGAGGAAGGGCGCCACGACGGGACGCTGTCGCCCGACGGCAAGCGCCTCGCCGTGATCTCGTCGCGCAACGACCGGCTCCCCGACCTCTGGCTGCGCGATCCCGCAGCCGCGGCTGCGCCCCAGGCCACGCGCGTGACCGTGAGTGGGAGCGACAACTACTGGAAGCACCGCTGGCTGCGTCCGGAGATCGTCACCATTCCGCACCCCGACGGCGGCGTGGTGTGGGCCGGGCTCTATCGCCCCGCGCAGCCGAACCCCAAGCACCCGGCCGTAGTCTACGTGCATGGTGGCGGCTATCGGCAGTTTGCCCACCGCGGCTGGTCGGTGTACGGCTTCTCGCACGCCTCGCACTACGGGATGCTCAACTGGCTCGTGCAGAACGGCTACACCGTCCTCGACTTCGACTACCGCGGGAGTGCCGGCTACGGGCGCGGCTACCGCACCGACATTCACCGTTCCATGGGGGTCAAGGACGTGGATGGCGCTGTGGCGGCGGCGCGCTGGCTCACGCGCACGCAAGGCGTCGACTCATCGCGCATCGGGATCTACGGCGTCTCGTACGGCGGCTTCATGACGCTGATGTCGCTCTTTCGCTATCCGGGGACCTTTGCCGCCGGGATCTCGGCGGCCGGCGTCACCGACTGGGCGCACTACTCCGACGACTGGACGTCGCGCATCCTCGGGCGCCCCAGCGACGACTCCGCCGCGTACGCCATTTCGAGCCCCATCAACCATGCGGCCGGGCTGCGTGACGCGTTGCTCATCGAGCACGGGATGATCGACGACAACGTCGAGTTCCAGGACGCGGCCCGCCTGGTGCAACGACTCCTCGAGCTGGGGAAGCCGTTCGACATGGCGTTCTATCCCACCGAGCCGCACGTGATCGAGGGAGCAGCGACGCTGGTCGATTTCCACAAGCGGCTCGCCGCCTTCTTCCGGCAGCACCTGGTGGACAAGTAGCGAGTGAACCGTGCGCTGCCTTAGCGGAATGCTGGCGTGGCGGTTGTCGCATGGGGCGCCGATCGCGCTAGAATACCGATCGCACACCCTCCCACTCCGCGAGGTTCCTCGATGGCGCCGACGCGCGTTCCGCTCTTCCACCGGATCACCGACGGTATCCGCATCACCGCGCGACCAACCTTCCTGCACGAACGCTCGAGCGCCTCGATCGGGCAGTACGTCTTCGAGTACCGCATCCGGATCGAGAACTGCGGTGAGCAGTCGGCGCAGCTGCGCACGCGCCGGTGGGTCATCCACGACGAGGCGGCGGGGGAGCAGGTGGTGGAAGGGGACGGGGTGGTAGGGGAGCAGCCGTACCTGAGCCCGGGCGACGTGCACGAGTACCGGTCGTTCTGTGTCCTCACCTGCCCGCGCGGATGGATGGAGGGATCGTATGGTTTCCTGCGCGACGACGGCTCTGCCTTTGACGCCCTCATCCCGCGCTTCCTGCTGCATGCCTAGCGAGCGATCGCCGCGCGCGGACGGCTATCTTCCGTCATCGTACCAGGAAACGCGTCGATGAGCACGAAGCTCCGTGGGTCGGCGGCCGCGCGTATTGCACGTATCCAAGCATCCCCGCGGTTCAACGGGCGGACGTTTGCCAATACGTATCCCGTCTCCAGCGGGCTCAAGCCCGGGGTCGAGCGGCCCACGTTGCGCGACTTCCTGTGCAGCGGCGAGCGGCGCGTCCCCTCGGCGCCCCTCCCACTCGTCGACCCGCGCCCCATGTGGAAGTCGGCGCCGGCCACCGGGCTGCGCGTCACCCGGCTCGGCCACTCCACGCTCCTCGTCGAGATCGACGGCGCGCGCATCCTCACCGATCCCGTCTGGAGCCCGCGTGCCTCGCCGCTCGCCTTCGCCGGCCCCAAGCGTTTTCACCCAGTGCCGGTCCCGCTCACTGCGCTCCCGCCCATCGACGTCGTCGTCCTCTCGCACGATCACTACGACCACCTGGACCGCCAGGCCGTGCGGGCGCTGGCGCGGCAGGACCTCCCGTTCGTCGCATCGTTAGGCGTGGGGACGCATCTCGAAGGTTGGGGGGTGCCGCCGGGGCGCATCACCGAACTCGACTGGTGGGAACGCGCCGAGGTTGCCGGTGTCACGATCACGGCTGCTCCCGCGCAGCACTTCTCCGGGCGCGGCATCAAGGACCGCAACGCCACCCTCTGGTCGTCGATGCACTTCCAGGGGGCGCGCCACTCGTTCTTCTTCGGCGCCGACTCCGGCCTCACCCCCGAGTTCCAGGAAATCGGCGAGCGCCTGGGACCGTTCGACGTCGTGGCGCTGGAGATCGGCGCCTATCATCCGTCGTGGGGCGACATTCACCTGGGGCCGGTGAACGCGCTCGCCGCGCGCGGCATGCTGGGGAGCGGGGCGCTCCTCCCCGTTCACTGGGGAACGTTCAACCTCGCCATGCACGCGTGGGACGAGCCCGCGGAGACCATCCTGCGCCTGGCCCCCAACGCCGGTGTGCCACTGCTGATGCCGCGCATGGGCGAGCCCATCGAACCGGCGCTGGTGGAGCGGCTCACCCCGTGGTGGCGCGAGGTTGGCGCCACCAGCACCGACGGAATTGCTGCTGACGGGCTCTCGCGCCAGTCGCTGGAGTGGCTCCCGGACTGAGCCGCCGATGCACGCCGATGCACGGAAGTGCGCGTCAGTGCGCGGTAGTGCGCGTCAGTCGCTCGTCATGATGAACAGCGGCGCGCTGTCGAAGTCGTAGATGGGGCGCAGGCGCGTCGTCTCGTAATACTTGGGAACGTCGACCACCTTCTTCTCCGACGTCACGCTCCCGATGTGGACGCTGTCGTAGAAGCCGCGGTGGATCGAGACCAGCCTCCCAAATCGCTTCTTGAGGATGAGGTCGAGGGCGAGGTTGCCGAACGCCATCGGGACAATCGAGTCGAGCGCGTCGGGGTCGCCGGAGCGGACGAGATAGCCCAGGCGCTGCGAGACCACGTCGATACGGCGCCCGTTGTTGTACTTGGGGGAGAGCTCCTTGAGCGCGGCAGCGACCTTGTCGCCCACGCCGCCCAGCTTGCGATGGCCGAACATGTCGGCCTCGTTCCCCTCGAAGCTCATCCCCTCATGCGTCGCCAGCTGCGCCCCTTCGGAGACGAGCACGACCGCATACCGCGACGGGTGGCGATTGCGGTCGTACGTGAGCAGCTCGGCCAGGAGTTCGACGTCGACCGCGTGCTCGGGGATCACGCAGCGATCGGCCGCGCCGGCCATGGTGGGGAGGAGGGCGGTGAACCCCGCATAACGACCAAAGACCTCGATCACGAGGTAGCGCTCGTGCGAACCCGCCGAGGTGCGGAGCGCGTGCGTGAGCTCGATCGTGCGCGTGACGCAGGTCGAGAAGCCGATGCAGTAGTCGGTCCCGTAGACGTCGTTGTCCATCGTCTTGGGGATAGCGACAACGTTTACACCCGCGTCGTGCAAGCGCTTGCCATAGGAGAGCGTATCATCGCCCCCGATGGGGATGAGCGTGTCGATCCCCATGTCCTCGAGGTTCTTGAGGATGTCGGGGGTGACGTCGTTGATCTTCTCGCTGTAGCCCGTCAGGTGCGCGGGGACGCGCTCGAGCGGGAGGTGCGACGGGCGCGTGCGCGAGGTGTGCAGGAAGGTCCCGCCGGTACGGCCGGCACGGTTGACGATCGCCTCGCTCAGCACCTGGATGTTGTCGCTGTTGTCGGCCCCCTTCTCGCGGTTGTAGTCGACGAGTCCGGCCCATCCGCGCCGGATGCCGATCACGCGGTAGCCCTCGCGCAGGGCGCGGATGGTGATGGCGCGAATGGCCGGATTGAGGCCGGGGACATCGCCCCCGCCAGTGAGGATACCGATCGTCCCCTTCGAGCCCGACATGTGCGTCTCCGTTCCTGGTTCGAATGGCCTCGGTGTGGTCGGGCCATCGCCCGGAAACTAAGGCGTGCGGGGGCGATTTTCGCGGGGGGCGACGACGGCGGCGGCGGCGGTCCCGGCCAACGGGGGAAACTCGTCCGGTTGGATGGGACGAGAAGTTCGGCGCTCTTGCTCGGCGCGGTGTCGCTCCCTCTATTCTCCAACCACCGGCTGCCGTCGGGAGGTCGAGAGTGTCGCACGAGCTCGAGCGGGAAATCCAGGAGGCGGTCGGGAACGCCTATCGCATCAGGCAGCGGCTCGCGCGCGGCGGGATGTCGCACGTCTTTCTCGCCGACGACACGGCGCACGCGCGGCAGGTCGTCATCAAGGTGCTCGATCCCGAGTTGGCGACCTCGGTCAACCAGGAGCGCTTTCGCCGCGAGATCCAGGTGGCGGTAGTCCTGCGGCACCCGCACATCGTCCCCGTGGCCGCCGTGGGCGAGGCGCGAGCGCACCTCTTCTACATCATGCCCTTTGTCGAGGGGGAGTCGCTCCGCTCGCTGCTCGCGCGCGAGCGCCAGCTCCCCATCGACCAGGCGCTCGGCATTGCCCGCGACGTGGCCAGCGCGCTGGAGTACGCGAGCGGCCACAACATCGTGCACCGCGACATCAAGCCGGACAATATCCTGATCGATCGCGACGGTCATGCGCTCGTCACCGATTTCGGCATCGCCAGGGCCATCGAACGATCGGCCGACCTTGCCAGCGTGACCAGCACCGGGCTCACGCTCGGGACCCCGACGTACATGAGTCCCGAGCAGGCCGCGGCGGAGTCGCACGTGGACGGACGCAGCGACATCTACTCGCTCGCCTGTGTCACGTATGAGATGCTGGCGGGAGAACCCCCCTTCACCGGCGCGACCGCGCAGGCCGTCATTGCGCGTCACATGCAGGAGTCGCCGCGCCCGCTTCGCATCCTGCGACCGGAGCTCGCCCCCGAGGTGCAACGCGCGATCGAGTGGGCGTTGGCCAAGGCACCGGCCGACCGCCCGCGTAGCGCCGCGATCTTTGCCGCGGCGCTGGCTCCGCCATGGGTGATGGGTCGCGGCACGCCGGCCGGGAGCGTGGCGGCGCGCAACGTTCACGGCGCGGGAGCAGGTGCAAGGACCCCGGGAAGCGTCAGGACCAGGCGCCTGCCTCGCCGCTGGCTCCTGGCCGCGCTCGCCGGCGCGGTCGCCGTGGGCATCGCCTCGCGCTTCCTCCCTCTCGGCGATGCCGGCCAACCCCGTGCCGAGGAGCGAGCCGTCCCGACGCGCATCGCCGTGACCGAGTTCGAGGACCATAGCGAAGGCGGCGCGCTGCAGCACATCGCCAGCGGACTCACGGTGAGCCTGGTCCACGAACTGGCCGCGGTGCCCGCGCTGCAGGTCGTCTCGCGAAACCAGCTTCGCACACTTAGGGAGCGTGGCAGCTCGCTCGACTCCATCGTCTCGCAGTTGCACATCGGCAGCCTGGTGGAAGGGAGCGTGCAGCAGTCCAACGGCCGGTTGCGTGTCTTCGTGCAGCTGGTCGATCCGTCCACGCACTCACCGCTGGAGAGCGCCACCATCGAGCGTCAGATTGGCGAGGTGTTTCGGCTGGAGGACGACGTCACGCACCAGGTGGCGTCGCTGTTGCGCCGGCGAATCGGCGCCGAGGTCCGCGTGCGCGGGTCGATCACCTCGACGCGGAACGCGCGCGCGCGGGACCTCTCGTTTCGCGCCAACAGCGAGCGCGAACATGCTCTGCGCGTGACGGCGAGCCCCGAAGCGTCGGACCTGGCCGAAGGGGTGACGCGCCTCGAGCGCGCCGACTCGTTGCTGGAGGAGGCGCAACGCGCCGACCCGCAATGGCAGGAGCTCGCGCTCGACAGGGGGCGTATCGCCCTCGACCTGGCGTTGCGCCAGGCCGGCGAGCCACAGCGACAGTCCTTCGAACGCGCCGTCTCGTTCGCCGAGCGCGCGCTGGCGACGGCGCCGCACACCCCCGCCGCGCTCGAACTGCGAGGCACCACGCGGTATTGGGAAGCCGCGCGACTCCCGCTTGCCGACTCGCTCTTTCGCGATCGCATTGGCCGCGCCGAGGCTGACTTGAGCGAGGCCATCGCGCTCGACTCGTCGCGCGCCGCGGCGCTCGGAACATTGAGCCTGGTGCAGGTGGCCAGCGGGGCGATCCCGGCTGCAGCGCGCACGGCGCGTCTCGCGCTCGCCGCCGATTCGTTTCTCGACGATGCGGCGACGATTCACCAGGCGCTCATCGACGCGTACCTGGTGGGCGGCGACTATGACGCTGTCGCGCTGTGGTGCGCGCGCGCGCACGCCGACTTTCCCGCGCGTGCCGCGTTCGTGCAGTGTGATCTGACCCGCCTCGCCGAGGACCCGTCGATCGCTCCCGATCGCGCACGTGCGCGCCGGCTGGCCGCCATCTGTGACTCGCTCGAGCCGGCTGAGCGTGCGCGGAAGCAGGGTCGTGACTATGTCCCGCTCTATCGCCAACTCATGGTGGCGGCTGTGCTCGCCCGCGCAGGCGACCGGGACGCCGCGCGACGGATTGCGCTGGAGCTTCGCCGCCAGGCCGCGCCGAGTGCGGAGCTCACGGCGGACCTGGCGTACGATGAAGCGTACCTGCGCCTGCTGCTGGGTGAACGCGCGGAATCGTTGCGGCTGCTGGCGCAGTACCTGCGCACACGCCAATCGATGCGCGTCCTGGTCGCACGGCACGCGCGCTGGCGTGCGCTGCGCGGCGACCCGGCGTTCGAGGCGCTCGTTAGGCCGCCGGCTTAGCTGAAGCTCACGAACGGCTCGTCGCGCCCGGCCTCGGTACAGACGCACCCGACGCGAAATCCTCCGGTTGAAGACGGCGGAATGTGCACGGCCGCTTTCACCCTGGCATCGTTGAAGAGGCGGTTTTCGAGCGCCTGCACCTGCGCGGCGGACATGAACCGCATGTAGTACGGGAGCAGGAACTTCTGGATCGCCGACTGGGTGACGAAGAGCGCGTCCACGCGCTCGGTGAGTCCGGCCGCGGGGTCCAGTGTCCTCCCGTCCACGAACACACGCACCAAGGCGCTGCCGTCGATGCCTGGCCCGCGCAGGCCAGTCTCGAGTTCGACCAGGACTTTGTCACTGGCCGTGCGCTTCGCCTCCGAGATGACATCGATGTCGCCGTTCGCCCGCTCCACCATCACCGCCGAGCTGCCGCGAATTCCATCCGCCGCCTCGGCCAGCCACCGGAGCTGGTTCGCGCTGATCCTTGCCATCGTCCCCTCCACACTCTGGGTAGTGACGCCGCACCCACACGCCGGCGCCGGTCTCGTACAGGGACCCCTAAAGTAGGAGAACGAGGTCGGCACGGAAGATCCAGTCAGGTGGGACGTGGCAAACTCAGCCGCAGCGAGGGTGCGCCGCGCGGCCACACAGAGCGACGGCGCATCGCGGCCGCGCCTCGCGCCGACACTCAGCCCTGCGCCCCCCGGTCCACCTCGTCGATGCGCCGTTGCGCCTCGCCCCAGTCGACGACCGGCGCCACCTCGGCGTCCGTGAGCTGCAACGAGGCCAGCGCGCGCTCCACCACCGGCGCGCCTAACGCGGGACCGAGCGCCACCCCGAACGCCAGCTCCGCCTTGCGGCACAACCGCTCCTCACGCGCACGGTCGCGCCCGGCGCGCCGCACCCCCATGCAGTCCACGCGCGCATGCATCCCCTCATGCACGATCGACGCCGCCACCGGCGCCGCCGTGATGTCGCGCCGGTCGAGGAAGGTGAGCTCCGTCATGCAGACGCGATCGTCGGGGAAGTAGGCACCCCGGCAGGCGTAGCGCACCACCCAGAAATGGCGCAGATCGCGTTGCAGATGACGGAAGCGCCACGGTTGCGTGCGCTCGATGAGGGCGAGCGCCTCGTCCAGGCGCTCCAGCACATCCTGCGTGCGGATGTCGGGGCGCGAGTTCTCCACCACCACCTGGAACCCGCGCACCACGAACAGCTCCTGCTCGGCCGGCGGCAACGTCATCGCCTATCGTCCCGGCGTTGCCATCGCGGTCGGCATGCGCACCGCGGTCACCTTCCCGCGCGCCACTTCCACCTCGCCGGCAAAGACACTCGTCGACACCAGCACCTTGCGCGGACCGACGTCGTCGGCGCGCGAACGCAGCACGAGTTCGATCCCCATCGGCGTCGGCTTGAGGTAGTCCACGTGCAACGACCCGGTCACGAAGCGCGGCGTCTCGTCGCGCCCCGGTACGTCACCCCCCGCCGCCATCGCCGCCGCCGCCCCCGCGGCGATGGAGTGGCAGTCGACCAGCGAGGCAATGAGCCCGCCGTACACGAACCCCGGCAGCGCGATGTGATACGCCCCCGGCGTGAAGTGGCAGACGGTCTCGCCGTCCTCCCACGCGCTCTTGATGTGCAGCCCGTGCGGATTGAGCCGCCCGCAGCCGTGACAGTGCGAGTAATCCTCGGGGTAGAGATCCTGTATGAAGGCCATCGATGCGCGTGGGTCGGCGAGGGAAACGGGGGTGAGGCGAGCGGCGCGGCCGTCTTGTCCCGTTCGAAACTACGCGGCTGCGCGCCGGGGGCGAGGGGCGGTTCCCCCTCGCGCGGCCGGATAGATTGTGCGCCATGCTTCCTGCCCCGCTCGCTGCGCGCTCGACGCTCGTCGCAGCTGCCACCGCTCGTTCCGCCGCTCTGGCCATCGCTCCTTCCATCGCACGGTCCTTCACCGTGGGCATCGCATTCGCTGTAACGCTTGCCGCCGCTCTCGCCGTTCCGTCACGTGCATCCGCCCAAGCCCTCGCCGACACGAGCGCCCGCCCGCGCGCCTATCGCACCACGACGCCCATTCGGTTGGACGGCGCGCTGGACGAAGCCGACTGGGCACGCGCCGACTCGATCACCGACTTCCGGCAGAAGGAACCAACGGAGGGAGGGCCGCCGTCGGTACGCACGGTGGTGCGACTCCTCGCCACGCCTAACGGGTTGGCGATCGGCTGGTGGTGCCATGACAACGACGCGGCGTCGATTCGCCGCACGCAGTTGCGCCGCGATGCCGCGCTCCGCTCGGACGACTACGTGAGCCTGATGATCGACGGGCTCTCCGACCGTCGCAGCGCCTTCTACTTCCGCACCAACGCCAACGGCTCGCTCTGGGACGGCGAGCACCTGGACATCGAGAACGGCAACGAGGAGTGGGACGGGATCTGGGACGCGCGCACGCAGATCACGGCCGAGGGGTGGACGGCGGAGATGCTCATCCCGTGGGCCACGTTGCGCTACCCCAAGGACGTGCAGTCGATGGGGATGCTTTTCCGGCGCTTTCTTCCGCGCACCAACGAGGAGATCCTCTGGCGCGCCTGGCGACGCACAGAGGGGCTGCGCTTCCTCGAGCGCGAAGGGGCCATCGATGGGCTGGACCATCTCCCGCCACGTGCAATCGCCGAGTTTCGCCCGTATGTGCTGGGCGAAGCGCGGCCGCCGGAGCGCGTCTTTCGTGGCGATGGCTCCGACTCGGTGAGCGCCGGCGCGCTGCAGCGCGGCGACATGGGGCTCGACGTGAAGGTCCCGGTCACCGCAACGCTCACCGCTGACCTCACCTTTCGCCCCGACTTCGCGCAATCCGAAGTCGACCGGCAAATCGTGAACCTCACGCGCTTTCCGCTCTTCTTCCCGGAGCGGCGCCCCTTCTTCACGGAGGGGGCGGCGACCTTCTCGTTCGGGCGCGAGCAGCAGACGCAGATGTTCTACTCGCGCCGCATCGGGTTGGGGAGCGACGGGACACCGGTCACGATCCCCGCGGGGTTGCGCATGCAGGGGCGCGCGGGGAAGTACGTCGTGGGGCTGCTCGCCGCCGCCACCAGCGGCAGCGAGGATTCGCGTGACTTCGTGGCGCGCGCCCGCCGCGACGTCTT
Organism: Gemmatimonadaceae bacterium; assembly: GCA_020852815.1. Lineage (NCBI taxonomy): Bacteria > Pseudomonadati > Gemmatimonadota > Gemmatimonadia > Gemmatimonadales > Gemmatimonadaceae > Gemmatimonadaceae bacterium. The sequence continues at coordinate 232,977 of JADZAN010000015.1, forward strand.
CAAGCGCGGCTACGTGGGCGCCATGGCGACGCTGAGCGACCGGCCGGCGCGCCCAGGTTCCATGGCCGGTGGCCTGGACTACAACCTTCCGTTCGTCGTCAGCGGCAACAACCTCATCTTCACCGGCAACGCCGCGTGGAGCCGCGACAGCACCGGCGCCACCCCCGGTGCGCACTACCGTTTCGTCATCGACTACCCGAACGACCGCGCCGACGTCGTCACCCGCTTCGATCGCGTCGAGGCGGGGTACAACCCGGCGTTAGGCTTCGTGCAGCAGCGCGGGATCTATCGCTGGGGCGGGTCGACGAGCATCCAGCCGCGCCCCCGGCACTCGCGCCTCGTGCGCAAGTTCGACTTCAACTTCCTCAACTACGACGTCGTCTGGCGCGACGGGAGCGGGACGGCGGGAGGGCGCGCGCTCGACAATGCCAACTTCAGCGTGCGCCCGCTGGGGATCCAGTTCCAGAGCGGCGACCGCCTGGAGCTGAACGGGATTCGTCGCTTCGACGCCCCCGATGTCGATTTCGAGATCACCCCGGGAGTGGCCGTCCCCGCCGGCGGCTACTGGTGGAACCGCGCCGAGGTGAAGTACACGGGATCGAACGTGCGCACGTGGGCCATCGAGGCGACGGCGTCGACCGGCGCCTTCTACGACGGCAACCGCAACGACCTCTCGTTCGTGGGAAAGCTCCGCCAGCAGCCGCACCTCGAGTTCTCGCTGGAGTACGAGCGCAACGACATCGCATTGCCGGCCGGCGCCTTCGTGGCAAACACCATCCGCTTCCGCGGCGACTACGCCGTCTCGCCGCGCCTCACCTTCACCGCCTTTGCCCAGGCCGACGACCGTTCCGACCGCGCCGCGCTCAACGCGCGCATGCGCTGGACGCAGTCGCCGGGCTCGGACCTCTTCATCGTGTGGAACTCGGTCTGGCCGACGTTGTTCGAGCGGTCGTTCGATGTGATGAAGCCGCAGAATGGGGGGTTGGTGGTGAAGTATGTGCGGTTCTTTAGGAGGTAGGACGGGGGACGGGGGACGGGGGACGGGAGTTCGGTGGCGTCCGGGTGGGTGGGGTGTGCGGGGGGGCGGCTCGACGAGGGGCGCGCGTGGGCGCATCATCTTTCGTCGCAACTCTTCACCACTCTGGAGTCCTGCCATGCCGAGCCTGACGAGCGGCGCCTGCGTCCGCTCATTCGCAATTCTCGCCCTCGCCTTCGCTCCCGTCGTTGCGCCCGTTCTTGCCCACGCGCAGGGGGGGCGCGGTTCCGCGGATGCGCGGTTGCGCGCGCTGTACACGGCGGAGTGGGAGTGGCGACAGAAGGAGTTCGGGCGGGGAAAGGACACCTTCCCGCGCGTCGATGCCCAGACGCAGGCGTCGCGCCTCGCCTACTGGACGCGTGTGCTCGCGCAGTACGACTCGATTCCCGTTGCCCGCCTCTCTCCCGAGGAGCAGGTCAACGCCGCGGTCTTCCATACGTCGGTCAAGGCACTCGCCAACGACGTCCGCTTCAAGACGTATGAAGCGCCGTTCAACAGCGACACCTTCTTCTGGAGCGACTTCACGCCGCGTCGCGGCTTTGCCCGCCTGGAGGACTATCGCCGCTTCCTCACCCGACTGCGCGATGTGCCGCGCTACTTCGCCGACCAGACGGTGAACATGCGCGCCGGACTGGCGCGCGGGTACACCGTCCCGCGCGTCGCCGTCGAGGGGCGCGACCAGACGATCGTCCCCTACACGCGGGCAGATACGACCAACCCGCTCTACGTCCCCTTCGCGCAGATCCCGGCGACGATTTCCGACTCCACACGAACGGCGCTGCGCAACGAAGCGCAGCAGGTGATTCGCGACCTCGTGGCGCCGGCCTACGCCACACTCCTCACCTTCATGCGCGAGGAGTATCTCGCCAAGGCGCGCACGACGCTCGCGGCGACGTTGCTCCCGGATGGCGAGGCATTCTACCAGTCGCAAATCGAGGAGTACACGACGCTCCCGCTCACCGCCGATCAGATCCACGAGCAGGGGAAGGCAGAGGTCGCGCGCATCCGCGCCGAGATGGAGGTGGTGAAGGCCAAGACCGGCTTCACGGGATCGATGGCCGAGTTCTTCCAGTTCCTCCGCACCGATCCGCAGTTCTACGCCAAGACGCCGCGCGAACTGCTCGCGTATTCGGCCTACATCTCGAAGAAAGCCGACTTCAAGCTGAAGGAGACCATCGGCTACCTCCCGCGCTATCGCCACGGGATCGTCCCGGTGCCGCCGGAGTTGGCGCCGATCTACACCGGCGGGCGTGGCGGCCTGGATGCATGCATGATGAACACGTACAACCTCCCGGCGCGCCCGCTCTACACCATCCCGCCGCTCACGCTGCACGAGTGCACGCCGGGGCACTCGTTCCAGGCGGCGCTGGCGCTCGAGGGGCCGCCGCGCCCCGAGTTCCGCAACTCGACGTACTTCAGCGGCTACGGCGAGGGGTGGGGGCTCTACACCGAGTGGCTGGGCACGGTGATGGGGATCTACGAGACGCCGTACGAGGACTTCGGGCGCCTGACGTACGAGATGTGGCGCGCCTCGCGCCTGGTGATCGACACCGGCATCCACAAGTTTGGCTGGACGCGCCAGCAGGCCATCGACTTCCTCAAGGACAACGCCCCGCTCTCCGAGCACGAGGTGACGACGGAGATTGACCGCTACATCGCGTGGCCGGGGCAGGCGCTGTCGTACAAGCTGGGAGAGATGCAGATCCGCCGGCACCGGCGCGAGGCCGAAGCGGCGTTAGGCGACAAGTTCGACCAGCGCGCCTTCCACGATGCCATCCTGGCGTTAGGCTCGGTCCCGCTCCCGGTGCTGGAGCAGCGCATGAAGCAGTTCATCGCCGACGGCGGGAAGAACTCGCCCATGCCCAGCAAGGCGGTGCAGTAGAGGCGACTACGCGCCGCGCAGTTGCCGCTCGTAGTCCGCCACATCGAAGGTGCCGGTCGAATCGGCCACCAGCCCGCCGGCACCGAAGGTCCACGTCTCCGACCCGCGCACGCGCACGCGCCGACCGGTCCCGCCAGGGCCGGTGTTGGTGCCGTGCAGCGTCCAGCGGTACACCGCGCGCGCTCCCTCGGTCTCCAGTCCATCGAGTTCGACCACGAGATCGGGGAAGGCGGTCATGAAGCCGCGCGCCGACTCGGCTACCGCGGCGCGCCCCACGCTTGGCGCGCCGCCGTTGATGGTGATGACGCCGTTGGCTGTGTAGAAGGCGGCGACGCGCTCGGGATCGTGGCTGCACCAGGCGGCGGTGTAGCGGACGGCGAAGTCATGAAGCTCGGCGTCGTTCATCGAATGTTCAGGGTTGAAGGGTGAACGCACGATAACGAGCGTTCGACGCCGCGACCATCGCGCATGTCCGGTGTTTCGATCTTGCGATGAAGGGACGCGCGGGTCATCGTCGCGATCTGTCGCCTTCCCGATCTCCCAACGTCTCATGCGATTCCATTCTCCACGCACACGCCGCACTTACCGCGCGCGAAGCTGGCGCGCCGTCACGGTCGCCACCGTCGCCCTCGCGACCATCGTCCCCGCGCTGGCACTGCACGCGCAGCGCGCGCCCGCGCCGACGAGTACCTCGAGGACGGCCATCGACACGACCGCCCTCTCCCGCCTTGCGTTCCGATCGATTGGCCCCGCCAACATGATGGGGCGGTCGACCGACGTCGAAGGGGTGCCCGGCAATCCCAACATCGTGTACGTCGGCACCGCCGCTGGTGGGCTCTGGAAGACGATCAACGGCGGCACGACGTGGATGCCGATCTTCGAGAAGCAGCCCACGCTCAGCATCGGCGACTTCGCCCTCGAACCCGGGAACCCCGACGTGATCTACGTCGGCACCGGCGAGGCCAACGTGCGCAACTCGGTCTCGTTCGGGCGCGGAATGTACAAGTCGACCGACGGGGGGCGCTCGTGGCGCTTCATCGGGCTCGGCGACACGCGCCACATTGCCCGCGTGATGGTGAGCCCTGACGATCCGCGCACGATCTTCGCCTGCGCCATCGGCCACATGGCGGGGCCCAGCGCGGAGCGCGGCGTCTTCGTGTCGCGCGACGCCGGCGCCACGTGGACCAAGGCGCTCTACCTCGACGACAAGCACGGCTGCGCCGACCTCGACGTCGACCCGAAGAACCCCAACATCGTCTATGCCGCGATGTGGCTCTTCGATCGCAAGCAGTGGACCTTCACCTCCGGCTCCGAGCAGGGGGGGATCTTCAAGTCGGTGGACGGCGGCGCCACCTGGAAGAAGCTCGGCGGCGGCTTGCCCAAGCTCCTCGGGCGCATTGGCGTGAAGGTCGCCCCGTCGTCGCCCAACATCGTCTACGCCATCACCGAGTCGCAGCAGGGCTACGTCTACCGCAGCGACAACTACGGCGAGAACTGGACCAGGACGAGCGACGACGCGCGCACCATCTGTCGTGGCTACTACTACTCCGACCTTCGCGTCGACCCGCAGAACCCGGAGCGCGTCTACTCGATCGCCTGCAACCTCTCGGTGTCTATCGACGGCGGGCGCAACTTCCGCCCCATCGCGGTGACCGTCCACGGCGACCACCACTCGCTCTGGATCGATCCCAGCGACCCGTCGCGCCTCTGGGACACCAACGATGGCGGGATTGCCGAGTCGCGCGACCGGGGCGTGAACTGGCGCTTCCCCAACGTCTTCCCGCTGTCGCAGTTCTACCAGCTGCACGCGGACAACCGCGAGCCGTTCTACTTCCTGGGCGGCGGGCTGCAGGACAATGGCAACTGGCTTGGCCCCAGCCGCACGCGCGACCCGTTAGGCATCCTGGTCGACGACTGGAACCTGGTCTCGTACGGCGACGGCTACTACCAGACATCGCATCCCGACGATCCGGACTACCTCATCACCGACAGTCAGGGCGGGATGATCTGGCGCACGCAGATGAAGACGCGTGAGCAGGAAGACATCTCGCCGCAGCCCAGGCGCAACGACGGCGGCCCGGTGAACGACCTCAAGTACCGCTTCAACTGGAACGCCCCCATCGTCGCCTCGCCGCACGACGGCAAGGTGATCTACTTCGGCTCGCAGGTCCTGTTCCGCTCGCGCGACTTCGGCGCCACGTGGCAGGCCATCTCCCCCGACCTCTCGAAGAACGACACCACGCGCCACGGCTGGGCCGGCGGTCCGGCGATGCTCGAGGCCACGACAGCCGAGTTCTACAACTCGATCTACTCCATCGCCGAGTCGCCGGTGCAGAAGGGGATCATCTGGGCGGGGCTCGACGACGGCAACTTGCAGGTGACGAGGGACGACGGCGCCACATGGACGCGCGTCGACCGGAACGTTCCCGGTGTGGGACCAGAGGCGGTCGTCTCGCACGTGGAGGCGAGCCGCACCGGCGCGTGCACCGCGTACGCGACGTTCGAGCGCAAGTTCATGGACGACCTCAAGCCGTACATCTTCAAGACGACGGATTGCGGCGCCACCTGGACCAGCATCGCCGGCAACCTCCCTGAGGGGGCGTACCTGCAGGTGCTGCGCGAGGACCCGAGGAACACGAACGTCCTCTACGCGGGGACCGAGACGGGACTCTACGTGAGTGTGACGGGAGGGAACGACTGGTTCCGGTTAGGCGGCAACCTCCCCGCGGTCCCGGTACACGAGGTGCTGGTGCACAAGCGCGAGAACGACCTCATCGTCGCCACGCATGCACGCGGTGTCTGGATCCTCGACGACGCCTCGGCGATCCAGGAGCTGGCTGCGGCAGCGGCGAAGCCGGCGCACCTCTTTGCCATGCGCACGGCGACGCGCTTTGCCACCAAGCAGAACAAGGGGTCGTTAGGCAACGCGCTCTTCATGGGCCCCAACCCGCCGTACGGGGCCATCATCCGCTACAGCCTTCGCACGCGTCCCTCGGCGGAAACACCGGTGAAGCTCGAGATCCTCGATGGCGACGCGAAGGTCGTGCGAACCCTGGCCCGCGTGCCGCGCGAGGCGGGGATCAACACGACGTCATGGGACCTGGGCTACGAGCCGGCGCGCGCGCGCCGCGCCGCGGCGCCCAGCAGCGGGACGGAGGACTTCGAGGAGATGGCGGCGCGGCTGTTCGGCGCGCCCAGCGGGGCGCGCGCGCTCCCCGGGCGTTACGTCGTGCGGCTGACGGTGGGGAGCGAGGTGCTGGAGCAACCGGTGAACGTGCGGGTCGACCCCACGTCCAGCACCACGCTCGACGCGCTCAAGCAGCAGTTCGTGGTGGCCACCGAGTTGCGCGACCTGCTGTCGCTGGCCAACGACACACTGCGCGCGCTTGACGGGCGCAAGGCAGAGTTGGAGGCCAAGCGGCGGGCTGCCTTGGCAATCCCCGAAGGCACGGGTGCGGCGGCCGCCAAGCTTCTCGCCGGGGAGATCGCCGAAGTCGACACGCTGCTCGACATCCTGGCCAAACCGGCATCGGCGCCACAATGGACCGGCGGCCCGCGCATCAGCGACCGCATCGGCGCGCTGCTGCGCAACATTGGTCAGGGGAACGCGGCGCCGACCGGCGAGCAAGCCAAACTGGGGAAAGAACTCGCCGTCGAGCTGCGCGACGCCCTGGAGCGCGTGCGGAAGTACCTGGGGCGGTTCACGACGATGTAAGGCGGCTAAGTGAGGTGAGGCTCGTTTCGGGGAACTACGAAGCACGACACGGAGGGTCGCGGAGGTGGCACGGAGGGGCACGGAGGAGTTCAATCGTCCTTGGTTTCCTCCGTGTGACTCCGTGTCTCCGTTGCCCTCCGTGTCATATCGATCTTGAACTTGCACTTCCTGACCGTACGCATTCGCTGGGTCTGGCGGCGCTCGGGACAACAGAAAGATCAAAAGCCTTGAACACGGAGGACACACGGAGGCACGGAGGGGCACGGAGGAGTTCAATCGTCCTCGATCTCCTCCGTGTGACTCCGTGTCTCCGTTACCCTCCGTGTTATATCGATCTTGAACTTGTACTTCCAGGTCCGACGCATCCGCTGGGTCCGGCGTCGCTCAGGACGAAAAGATCAAAAGCCTTGAACACGGAGGACGTACGGAGGCACGGAGGGACACGGAGGAGTTCAATCGTCCTTGATCGCCTCCGTGCCCCTCCGTGAATCCTCCGTTTCCCTCCGTGTCGAGCTTTAGGGGCGCTTAGAGCCTTCAGATCTTGCCTCGCGAATGGCGCGACACCTAACGCTCGCGCTCGAACACGAGGTTCTGCGTGCGTGCCGCGCTCAGGCTGAAGCCGCGCACCGCACCGCGGGCGTCGCGCGTGAAGGCAAGGCGCGCCCCCGCCCCGCGCACCGTGAAAACGTCGCGAGCCAGCGGCTCCAGCACCATCCACTCGCCGTAGCGCAGGCGCAGCTGCAATGCACTGCCCTCGCTCCGGACGATCCCCCAGGTATCCAGCTCCGCACTGGCATAGCGCCCGGCGTACGCCGCGGCGGCCGCCGGTGCCAGCGTGTCGATCGCCACCAGTCGCGGCGCGGGGGCTGACATGTCGAACTGCGGGACCTGCAGGGTGACACCCGACGACGTGCGGGCGAAGGTCGCCGGTTCGCTCGAGGTGGGGGTGATGAACGTCGAGTCGGAGGTGGCGCGCAGCAGCAAGCGCTGCCCCATGAGCGTCATCGTCAAGGTACTCCCGTCGCGGACAATCGCCGCCACGATGCCGGGAAGCACTTCGTAGCGCCCCACCCAGCGCTCCAGCACGTCGGCGGCGGGTGTGGCACCCGCAGTCGATGCAGCTGGCGGTGCCACACTCGCGGCTGCAACGGCGGCAAAGCGCGCACCCAGGTAGCGGTCCGCCACCTGCCGCGCCATCGCCTCGGGCTGCGCCGTGTAGTCGTTGCACAGGATCGCGACCGACAAGCGTTCCTGCGGGAAACGCAGCAGCTGCGCGCGAAAGCCAATGAAGGCGCCCCCATGCTCGACGATGGGGAGGCCGCGGTAACTCCCCGGCATGAGGCCAAAAGCATACACCTGCGGCTTGCCGCTGGCGAGTGGCGTCGGCTCGGGCGTCACGAGCTGCGCGATGAGCGCGGGATCGCCCTTCCCCAAGCGGTTGTGGTAGAAGTTGGCGTCCCACTTGATCAGGTCGTCGACCGACGTGAGCAAGCCACCATCGCCCACCAGCGCAAACGACGTGCGCACGATCCTGAAGCCGCCGCGCCCGTCGGGCTGATACCCCTCCGCGCGCCGAGCCACGATGCGCGTGTTGTCATCGTGAAACTGCGTGCTCGTCATGCCCAGCGGGGCAAAGATCCGCTCCGTCGTGAACTCGCGCAGCGACTTCCCGCTGGCACGCTTCACGATCTCGGCAAGGAGGAGGTAGCCCGAGTTGGAGTACGAGTACCGCGAGCCCGGCGCGAAGTCGAGCGCGCGCTGCCGCGCGACCAGGTCGAGCGCCATCTCCGGCGGCACCTCGTCGGCAATGCTGCGCCCCGACATCGCCCACAGGCCGAGATAGTCACGAATCCCGCTCGTGTGATGCACGAGGTTGGCGATCGTGATGGGCTGCGCATACGCAGGCAGTTCGGGGATCCATTTCCGCACCGGGTCGGCGAGCGAGAGCTTTCCCTCCTCGGCGAGGAGCGCGATGCTCGCGGCGGTGAACTGCTTGGAGGTCGACGCGATGTAGAAGACCGTGCCGGTGCCGATGGGGACGCCCTGGTTCAGCTCCGCCATCCCGTAGCCGCGCCCGTAGGCCAGGCGTTCGTCGCGATACACCCCCAGCGCGCATCCCGGCGTGTTGGTGTGGTCGTAGCGGGCAAAGATCGAGTCGATTGCGGCTGGCGGTGGGTCGCCGGCTGGCGAGCGTTGGGCCAGCGCCGCCGCCGGGGCGGCCAACTGGATGAGCGCCGGCGCGAGCAATGCCGCGATGGTACGCGTGTTCCGCATGCTGGGCTCGTCGCTCGGCATCAGTGTGGCACCTTGGCGCGCGATTGCAGTTCCACCCTGGGCGCCGCGCCCCCCGCACGCTCCTCCTCCCACAGCCGACGCTGCTCGCGCACCACGTGTGCATGGATGGCCTTCACGTCGTCGGGGGAGAAGATGTCGGCAAAGCTCGACATCCCGTTGGCCCTGAGCTTTCCCCCGGTGACGATGGAGTCGAACGCCGCATGCACCGCCGGCGTGAGCTGGTGCAGGTCGGGATAGGCGCTGAGCTGCTGCTCGCCGCGCCCCAGGTGGCAGTACGCGCAGGTGGTGTTGAACATCGCGGCGCCGCGGTCGGCGAGCGAGTCGGTGACAAAGGTGAGCGCTGGCGGCTCGGGCGTTGCGGCTGGCGAGCGCCGGGGCGGGAGCGGTGTCGTTGTCCCGCCAAGCTTGAAGGCGAGGATGCGCCCGTAGTTCTGGTAGGTGTAGACGGCGCTGTTCTGCGGATACGCCGGCGCCAGCGCCCCGCCGAAGCCCGCGAGCACTGCGATGTATTGCTCGCCATCGATCTCGTAGGCAATGGGAGCCGCCATGATCCCCGTCCCCACCTCGATGTCGTGCAGCTGCTTCCCGTTGTCGGCGCGATACACCACCAGGTGCCCGGCCGACGTCCCCTGGATCACCAGGTTCCCCGCCGTCGTGAGGACGCCGCCGCCCGACCACTCCTTGTCACCGATCGGCACACGCCACTTCTCGGTTTGTGTCACCGGATCCCACGCCATGAGCACTTCCTGCGTCGCCGGTGACGGAATGTTCGGCTGCCGCTTCATCGCATCGTCGATCAGCTTCTGCTCGGCGGGGCCCACCAGGTCGCGCACGTCGCCCATCAGCGCGCCGGCCCCCATGTTGCCGCGCCCCTTGTTCCACGAGTACGTCGGATCGGAGCGCATCAGCATCCCCTGGAAGCGCGCCGGGATGTAGGCCAGTCCTGTTGTCGGGCTGTAGGCCATGGGCTGCCAGTTGTGCCCGCCCGTCTGCGCGGGATAGACCATCGCCGGAGCCTTCTCGTACACCGCCGCCGGGTTCACCTGCGGACGACCCGCGGAATCGAAGCCGGTGAGCCAGTTGGCAAAGACGAACGGCTTTCCCGAGATGAACTCACCCGTGGCGCGGTCGAGGACGTAGTAGATCCCGTTCTTCGGCGCCTGCATCAGGACCTTGCGCGCGCGCCCGCCGATGGTGAGGTCGGCGAGGATGATGTTGGCTGTCGCCGTGTAGTCCCAGAGCTCCCATGGCACCTGCTGGTAGTGCCACTTGAGCTCCCCGTTGTCGGGATCGATGGCGAGAATCGACACGAGGTACAGGTTGTCGCCGCGCGACGGATCGCGATGCCAGCCGGAATAGGGGGTGCTGTTCCCCGTCCCCACGTAGAGGAGGTTGAGTTCGGGGTCATACGCCATCTCCCCCCACACCGTCCCGCCCAGTCCCGACGCCCAGTCGGTCCGAGGGCCCCACGTCTTGAGCGCCACCTCCATCGCCTTGTTCTCCGGCGCGCCCTTGGCCGGGTCGCCCGGGACCGTGAAGAAGCGCCACTTCTGCGCGCCGCTCCCCAGATCATACGCGGTGACGTAGCCGCGCACGCCGAACTCACCGCCGCTGTTGCCGATCACGACGACGTTGCCCGCCACCTGCGGTGCGCCGGTGATGGAGTAGAACCGGGTGTCGCGATCGATGAAGGTATCCTTCTTCCAGACCTCCTGGCCCGTCGCCGCGTCGAGCGCCACCATGAGGCCGTCGATCGTCGCGACGTAGATGCGCCCCTTCCACACCGCGAGCCCGCGACTTACCACGTCACAGCAGGCGCGCCGATTGTAGCTCCCATCCACCTCAGGGTCGTAACGCCACTTCTCGGCGCCGGTGCGTGCATCCACGGCGTACACCGTCCCCCACGGCCCCGAGGCGTACAGCACGCCGTCGACGACGATGGGTGTTGCTTCCTGCCCGTGCTCCACGCGTCCGCGATGCGTGCGCGCGGAGTACTCCCAGGCAAAGCCGAGTTTGTCGGCGTTGGAGTCGTTGAGTTGCGTGAGCGGCGAGAAGCGTTCGCCCTTGAAGGTGCGCCCCAGCGCCATCCATTGCCCCGGCTCCGCTTCGGCCGCGAGCAGGCGTTGCGCGTCGATGTTGCCGTAGGAGAGCGCGGCGGCGCGGCGCTCATTCCCTGCACCACCGCACGCGCCGCTGACCATCGACGCGGTGACGATAACGGCGCAGGCAACACGACTCGGCGGGCAGGTGAGGCGCATGATGGCGGGTAGCGAACGGTGGGAGACGCGCGCGAAGGTGCCGGCGATACGCTACGTGCCCTTGCCTCCTCCCGGAAGGAGCGCCGCGCAGGCCAGGGCGCTCGATGGCGCGACGCGTTGCAACCGCGAGCACGGAGGTGCACGTTTAGCGCGCCCGCACCCACTCCCAATGACCAATCCCGCCTTTCTCGCGAACTTCACCGCCGGTCGCGAACTCGGCAGCTCGCCGTGGATCACCGTCACGCAGGAGATGATCACCGGCTTTGGCGAAGTGACGAGTGACCTGGACCCGATGCACGTCGATCCGGAGTGGGCGTCGCAGGGGCCATTCGGTGGAACCATCGCCTTTGGCTTCCTCACCATGTCGCTCCTCACGCACATGCTGCACCGAGTGCTGGGGAGCGATCCCTCGCGGCACGATCCAACGCAGGGCTACTACCTCAACTACGGCTTCGATCGCGTGCGCCTCGTGACGCCGGTGCCGGCGGGGGCGCGCATTCGCGGGACCTTTCGTGCGGGCGAGCGCCGTGTGGACGCGAAGAACCGCAGCATCCTCACCTGGCATGTGACGGTGGAGATCGAGGGGAGTGAGCGCCCCGCCCTGGTGGCCGAGTGGCTGTCGATGTGGGTCCCGCCCGCGGCGAGATGAGCGACGCGGCCCGCGGCGACGCCCCCCGGTTGCCCCCACCGGTGGTGGCGCGGCTCAGCGAGTGGGTCACGTGGTACGCGGCGCGCACGCCTAACGCCGAGTCGGTCGTGTGCCGCGACGAACGCCTGACATACGCCGAGCTGCTGCAGCGCGTGGATGATACCGCGCGCGCCCTGCTTCGGGGCGGCGTCCAGCGCGGCGACCGCGTTGCCACCCTCGCCACGCCCTCGATCGATTTCTGGGTCACCTTCCTCGCGACGGTCTCGATCGGCGGAATCTGGCTCGGGCTCAATCCGCGCTATCGTGTCGACGAGCTGGCGTACGTTGTCGGCGACGCCGAGCCGAGCATCCTCTTCGCCCGCACGCAGGCGGGAGGGCGTCAGTATCACGACGAAATCGAGGCGATGCGGCGCGCGGCGCCGTCGATCGCGAACGTGGTCGCCCTCGATGCGGACGCGGCGAACGGGGCGAACGGGGCGAGCGCTTACGAGTCCGTGCAGAAGTTCGTGGCCGCGGGGCGGGACGTGCCCGACGAGGCGCTGGCCAAGGCCCGCATACCGGGCGACGGACGCGAGCCGTGCCTCCTCGTCTACACATCGGGCTCCACCGGGCGCCCCAAGGGGGCGCTGCTCCACCACACGGGAATCGTCGCCTTCTCGCTGGAGCAGAACCGTTGTTGGCCGCTCCGCAACCAACGCTTCCTCAACTACCTCCCCATCAACCACGTAGGTTGCGTCATCGACCTGTCGGTCCCCACGCTTGCGGCTGGCGGCTGCCTCGTCTTCATGGAACAGTTCTCGCCAGACGGGGCGCTCGAGCTCACGGTGCGGGAGCGCGTCAACTGCCTCGGCTCTGTCCCCACCGTCTTCCAGATGCAGTTGGCGCTCCCCAACTTCGCCGACTACGACCTCTCGGCCATCGAGTTGATCATCTGGGAAGGGGCGGCGATGCCGGTCGAGGTCATCGAGCGGCTGCGCGCCATCTGTCCGCGCCTGGCGACCAACTACGGAATGACGGAGACCACCAGCGCCATCACCATCGTCGAACCGACCGACGAGCTCGACATCCTGGCCAACAGCGTGGGGCACGCTTTTCCCGGCGTGGAGATTCGGCTCGTGGACGAAGATGGCACGGTCGTCGCCCCCGGACATCCCGGTGAAGTGCAGGTCCGCTCGATCTACAACCTTCTCGGCTACTGGCGGCGCCCCGAGGCCACGGCCGCGGCGTTCACTGGCGATGGCTTCTTCCGCACCGGCGACGTGGCCGAGCAGCGCGCCGACGGTCGCTATCGCCTGGTAGGGCGGCTCAAGGAGATGTACAAGTCCGGGGGCTACAACGTGTACCCGCGCGAGGTGGAGGACGTGATCCACTCGCACCCCGACGTGATCATGGCCGCCGTGGTGGCGCGCCCCGACCCGCTGTGGGACGAGGTGGGCGTTGCCTTCGTGGTCGCCAAGGCCGGGCTTACGGCAAACGCGCTCGCCGAGTACTGTCGCACGCGCCTCGCGAACTACAAGCTCCCGAAGTCGTTCGTCCTTTGCGACGCGTTGCCGCTCCTCCCCATCGGGAAGGTGGACAAGGTGGCGCTCACGCGTCGCGCCGCGGAACTCTGAAGGTCCAAGCCCCGCCCCCGACGCCCCTGCCATGATGCGAACCCGCTCACTCGCTGCCGCCATCGTCGCCCTGGCCGTGCATGTTGCACCTGCCGGCGCGCAGGGCAACCTGCAGTCATACGTCACGCAGGCGCTCAACTCGCTCTCGGCGAAGAGCTCCATCTTCGCCAAGCACCTCCCATCGGGGCGAACGATCGAGCTGCGCGCCGACGTGCCTATGAACACGCTGAGCGTGATCAAGATCGCCGTGATGCTGCAGGCGTTCCGCGACGTCGAGGGTGGGAAGCTCAAGCTCACCGACCGCTACGTCATACGCCCCGAGGACCTGCGCCGTGGGAGCGGGTTGATCCAGACGTTCGACGCCGGGCTCAACCCAACGTATCGCGACCTCATCGAGCAGATGATCATCACCAGCGACAACACGGCGACGGACATCATGATCCGCACCGTGGGGCTCGCGCGAGTGAACACGATGCTGGCGCAGCTGGGTTTTCGCGAGACGCGGCTCAATCGCACCACCGGCGACCTCTTTCGCGAGGTCTGGATTCGCGCCGATGCGAAGAACGCGACGATGACCGATCGCGAGGTATACGAGCGCGGCTTCCCGAACGACGCGAAGTCGTCCGAGCGGAGCTTCACCCTCGAGGGTGATTCCACGCGATGGCTGGGGCGCACCACCGCGCGCGAGATGGCGACGTTGCTGGAGGGGATCCTCAGCGCCAAGTACGCGTCGAAGCTTTCCAGCGACGTGATGATCGGGATGCTGCGGCGGCAGTTCTACGCGTCGCGCCTTCCGCAGCGCATCCAGTACCGGGCATCGGTGGCGCACAAGACCGGCGACTGGCCCCCCATCGCCGGCAACGACGTGGGGATCATCTTCTACGAGGGGGGGCCGGCGATCGTGAGCGTCTTCACCAACCAGAATACCGGTGACTTCTTCGAGTTGGAGTCCACGCTGGGACGCATCGCGGAGCAGGTGATCACGCTCTGGCGGTAGCGGCGCGCAGTTGCAGCGCGCGGTGGTGTTTCGACGTCCGCGTCAGCCGGCGCGGACGTCGCGATCGAATTCCACGCGCACCACGGAGCAGATCGGATCCGGGGCGCGATCGGGGAGCGTCAGCACGACTCCGTCGTCGCCCGCGCCTAACGGGATGCGCGTCCCTTCATCCGCCAGGAGCCAGGCGCGGCGCGGCGTGGCCCAGACGCCCGGAAGGACGAGCTCTCCCGGCTGCCACTGCTCGACGAAGACGTTGATGTACTGCCCTTGCGTGGTCGTGCGGCAAGCCGGCGTATCGACGATCGAGGCCGTGCTGCGGTAGATGGCGTCACCGTTCGCCGCCATCCACCTCCCGATCACCGCCAGGCCATCGACGCTCGGCTGCGGGACGCGCCCGCTGCCGTCGGGTCCAACGTTGAGCAGCAGGTTCCCCCCCTTGCTCGCCGTCTCCACCAGGAGTCCGATGAGCCTGGCGGGCGACTTCCAGTTGCTGTCGTCCTTCGCGAAGCCCCAGTTGTCGTTCATCGTCATGCACGACTCCCAGTCCTGCCCGGGGAGCCCGCGCGCGGGGACCTCCAACTCCGGCGTGCTGTAGTCGCCCACGTTGCCGTCGCCGCGCGTGCGGTCGTCGCCGCCGGGAGCCGCAACGTCGACGCGGTTGTTGATGATGACGCCGGGCTGCAGCGACCGGCACAGCGCCACCGTCTCCCTCGCCAGCGCGTGGCTCCAGGTCTTCTCCCACTGCCCGTCGAACCAGAGGATGCTTACCTGGCCGTAGTTGGTGAGGAGTTCGCGCAACTGCGCGTGCATGAAGCGTACGTAGCGCGAGAAGTCGGCCCCCGACGCGTCGCGTCGTTCCCAGTCGCGGCGCGGGAGGTAGTCGGGGTGATACCAGTCCATGATGGAGTAGTACCAGCCGAGCCTGAGCCCGTGCGTGCGACATGCGTCGGCAAAGGCGCGCATGATGTCGCGCTTGTACGGTGTCGCCATCACGTCGTACTCGCTCACCGCCGACGGCCAGAGTGCAAAGCCTTCGTGGTGCTTTGTGGTGACGACGACGTACTTCTGCCCCGCCGCCTTGGCCATCCGTACGATGGCGTCGGCGTCGAGCGCGGTGGGGTTCCAGCGGTTGGCGAGCTGGATGTATTCCTCGTGCGGGATCCTGGCGTTGTTGCGCATCCACTCGTGCGAGCCGACGAACTTCCCGTTCCACTCGCCGCCCGGCAGCGAGTACAGGCCAAGGTGCACGAACATCCCGAAGCGCGCGTCGCGCCACCACTGCATGCGGTCCGGGGCGCCCGGGCTGGGTGTACCGTCAGCCGCAAGCGGGTGAGGCGCCGGATGCGAGACGTTCCGGTGGCCGAACAGCGCGCGGCCGGCCAGCCCGGCCGCCCCCAGCGTGACAAAGTCGCGTCGGTCCATGGATGCCGCCTACTGCAGCGGTGCCTTGTGCTTCTCGAACCACCCCTGCAGCGTCGTCAGCTTCGCCGCGGCGTGGCTGGGATAGCGGCGAATGCCGTGCGGCTCGCCGGGAACGCGCACCAGCACCGCTTCCACGCCGCGCAGCTTGAGCGCCTTGTAGTACTGTTCGCTCTCCGACATCGGCGTGCGAAAGTCCTCTTCCCCCGTCATGATCAGCGTCGGCGTCTTCACGTTCTTCACCACGCTCAGCAGCGAACGCTTGTCGTAGTTCTCGGCGTTGTCCCAGGGAAGGCCGGGGAACCAGTTCTTCACCGAGAGCGGCGCCATGTCGGCGGTGAGCGAGAACGACTCCCAGTTGATCACGGGATAGAAGGCCAGCGCGGCGCGGAAGCGATCGGTGTGGCCAATCATCCACGCGGTGAGGACGCCGCCACCGCTCCCGCCGG